>CAJQMW010000066.1 GCA_905479535.1 uncultured Maribacter sp.
TTTATCCAGTGAGAAGAAAAATATTTTAAGAACCTTTGGAGAGAACCTGATGCTCAGAACAGTCTAGAAAAGTCGTTTTAGTAGGGCCTTTAGAAATGGAAGCGTTGGAGACCCCATGATGTAATATAAATCCTCCCTAATACTCGTTTGTTCGTCCAAGAACTTGAATAATAATTGCGGCTTTCTTTTTTTAAAAATACTTGTGAAAATTTTATGCCCCGTTGAGTTATCGTGGTGGAGAACATCTAACAAAAGCAGGTCGTAATACCAGAACCTATTTTTAAAATGTAATTCCCTTAATGGTTTTTCTGTTTTAAGAAAGGAAACCAGTTTAGGTATTTTCTTCGATGTACTTAAGAAGGTATAACCGGTACTAGGCTTTGCCCATCCGCCCGCGGTGCCAATGTATCTCATCCTGTCCGTATGATGTTCCATAAAATCGTAGCAGGTCATAGGAATGCTACCTTTTTCTGTGTCCAAAATTTCATATTGGTTACAGTCAAATGTATCTTTTAGATAGGCTTTGATAGCTTCTTCATATTCTGTTTCTGGGAGTAGTTCTTCGGAAAATAAGGTATACTCGATCAAGGCGGTGTCCTTACTAAAGGGCAGTACGTACATAAACCTTGTGTTGCCTTTTTGAGGAATGGAAAAGTCCATATACGTAGCTTCGTCAACAGCAAAGGTCGGTGTCTTCGTTTTTACGACCCAACCAATAAAATGCTGCTGTAACACAGGGTATTTTTTTTGGTGCGTCGTCATTTGGTAGTCAAAAATGCTATTCAATACTCTAGTTGCTACATAAGTTTCCTGCGATGTTTGGATTTCTACGGAATTTTCAGATTCGCTTATTTTTGTGACCGCCTCCTGCTTGAAAGTGATGTTCGGATAGTTTTTGATACGGTTCAAATAAGAAGTGTAGAAATCTATTCCGCGAACCATTTTGTATATATAGGGTGCTATTTTATAGCTTTTGGAAAACTGTTGCCCCGCAAAGAAGATACTATGCCATTTTTTATATGCGATGGCATCAAACTGTCCTTCACCTTTTTCCCAAAAACACCAAGTACGGTCATTTTCTTTTTTAGCGTTCTTATCCAGCAGTAAAATAGACTTGTCCGCAAAAAAACTATCCTTACCCATGGTATCGGCTAACATAAGTCCGGCAGCTCCCGCTCCAATAATGATGTAATCGTAATGCAATAAGGCCATCCCCCAAAAATACGAATTTAGACCCGTCAGGTTTTCAAAACCTGAGGGGTCTAACCTATTTTCTTTAATTATATCCTGTAACGCACTCCAAAAAACCCACGAATACCTTGGTTGGGGCCATAAACGTAGGAGGGGTCAAAAGTGAGTGCGTTGGGATTGTTGGGAGTGGCAACGGCATTACCGCTGCCATCGAAAGACACTTCCTTATCAAAAGGATCGTTCGCTCTTGCGATAATAAAAGGGTTTCCTCTATTGGGCGTCCAATCCAACAAGTTCTTGATACCTCCATAAAATTCAAAATTGTCCAATCCCTTGTAAGTGAACTGTACATTTTGAATGCTCCAAGTTGGCGAAAAATCACTTCGTGGATCGGTTTCTCCCAAAACAGGTAATCGCATGGGCCCATATAGGTTTCCGGTATAGTCAATACTAAGCTTTAGGTTTCTAAAAGTATAGTCCACATTCCACGTTCCTGTATAGCTTTCCGTTAAGATTTGACGCCTTTTGATACCATCTTCGGTTTGGGCAACATCTTGTAAGGTAGCACCGATCAAAAACTTGAATCCATTGGGAAAAACAACATCTATATTCGCACTTAGACCTTGTGAGACAGATTTCCCGTCTAAATTGTCGTACAAAATTTGATTAGCATCGGTCTCATAATCCGGTAAGATGGCATTACTAAAGTTGGTGTAAAAAGCGGAAGCGTCCAGACTTATAAACGTGCCATTATCTGCGTATATTTTCTTGAGGTAGTTCAGGTTAAGGTTAAATGAGCGTTCTGGATTCAAATCTTCAGTCACTATTACATCACGAGCACCTGTGAGTGCCGCATGTTCTTCGGTAAAAAGGTTTACCACCCTAAAGCCCGTGCCCGCATTGAAACGAAGAATATCATTGTCCGTAATTTTCCATCTATAGGCCGTTCGTGGTGTGAAAATATTCCCGTGTCTTTTATCATAATCATAACGTAACCCAAGTAATAGCGAATGTTTTTTTGCCAACGCAATTTCATCTTGAATAAAAATACTGGGAATTAGCACTTCATCTGCCACAGCAGTAGCCGGAGTATTGTCGTCGTAATAATTGTATCGCACAGCCGAACCGAACAATAAATCATGGCTTCCCATTTTTTTGTCCCAAGTAAGCTGGGAAAATCCTATTCTTTGGTCGGCCAAATATGTAACATGGCCATACACGGAGTTTTGACTATGGTCATTATATGAAAATGAGAGCATCACTTTTTCTTTCATCGGAAGTTGATACTTTCCCAGCATTTCCCATCTGCGGGTATAAATACTTTCACCATAGATTTCATCTCCACCTCTAAATTCTGGGGTCCATTGGAGTTCGCCGCCCCATCGGTCTTCATAGAAGAATCGCCCTGCAATAGAAAAAATTCTGTTCTCCTGGTGCTGGAAATTCCATTTTTGAAAAATCGAAATACGGTCTTGAAGCGTAAGATCCGTGAAATTATCACCGTTGTTATCAATAAGCTCATCAAAATTAAAATAGTTGATACCTAAGAGTACATCGGTATTTTTACCAACATCTATTTTTGCACCAACATCCAAGTTGTACTCTCCCCAACCCGTGGCAAACGCATCCGCGAAGAAATCCGGGGCCTCCAAGGTACTTTTGGTTATTATGTTTATCAGGCCACCAACTGCCTCGCTACCATATAAGCTAGATGCCGGACCTTTCACAATTTCAATCTGCTCTATTAGGGAATTTGGTATCCCCGTAAGGCCATAAACCGTTCCCAGACCACTGACTATGGGCATCCCATCGATTAATACCAATGTATAAGGGCCTTCTAGACCATTAATATGTATATCTCCGGTGTTGCATACATTGCAATTTATCTGGGGGCGGACACCGTTAACGTTCTGTAATGCTTCAAAAATACTAGCGGTTGGATTCTTTTTCAGAAAAGTAGGGCTGTAGACCTCTACCGGAACGGGACTTTCTGAACGGGAAACCGCTTTTAGGGTGCCTGTGACCACCATTTCGTCCAAAGCCTCGGTGGACGGGATAAGTTCAATGTCCACGAACTTTGTCTCACCATCGTTTAGATTTATAGTTCTACTAAAGGGGATATACCCAATTACGGAAACTAATAATGTTTGTTTTCCTGTACGGAGACCCGATAGTTCGTAAAAGCCATTCTCATCTGAAGAGGTGCCAATCTGCGTGTTCTTCAAATAAATACTAGCAAAGGGCACTGGCTCCGCTTCCGAGGAAATAGTCCCTGTAATGCTAATTTCTTGCGCATTACAGAAAATTGTAAAAAAGCATTGGAAGAAAAGGAGCTTTACTATTTTCATGGAACGGCTAAAATTAAATTTAAATAAACAAAAATAATTATTTAGACAAAGCTAAAAATATGTTTTTACATATAAAAATGTATTTTAGCATTATTATATTTAATTGAATCAATGACACTTTCGGAAGAAGACTACATAAAGGCGATTTACCATCTTAGTAAGGGTAAGACTGCAGCTGTTTCTACAAATGCAATCGCTGCTCAAATGGATACCAAACCTTCTTCCGTAACGGACATGATTAAAAAACTATCGGAGAAGAATCTTGTTTTTTATAAGAAGTACAAAGGGGTTTCTTTAACGGAATCGGGGAGCTCATCTGCCTTGGCTATTATAAGGAAGCACAGGTTATGGGAAGTTTTTTTAGTGGAAAAATTGGATTTTGCTTGGGACGAAGTTCACAGTATCGCCGAACAGTTGGAACATATAAAAAGCGAAAAGCTTATTGATAAATTGGATGTTTACCTGGGCTCCCCCAAAGTGGATCCCCATGGGGATCCAATACCTTCCAAGGATGGAAAGTTTAAAAAATCGATTAAAAAGTTGGTCAGTGAACTTCCTATTGGGGCAGCGGGAATATGCGTTGGCGTTAATGATTCTTCGGCCGCATTTTTAAAGTTTTTGGATAAAAATAAAATTGCATTGGGCGATACCTTACAAATATTGGACAAGGAGGAGTTTGACGGTTCTGTTCAATTGAAAACTTCCCATGCCACAATACGTATATCCTCTCAAATAGCGTCCAACCTATTTTTGGAGGTTTCAGAGAATCAATAGTGAAAATAACTTAAGAATATAAATAATGCTAGATATAATCGATTATTTTGAGTCCATAAATCCAATTTTGGCGGCTTTGTATGCTACACTTTTTACTTGGGGATTAACGGCCTTGGGAGCAGGTCTGGTTTTCTTTTTTAGAAATCCCAACAGGGCCGTAATGGACGGTATGTTGGGTTTTACCGGAGGAGTTATGGTCGCCGCTAGTTTTTGGAGTCTTCTGGCGCCAGGAATAGAACTAAGTCCGGGAGAGGGTTTTGTAAAAGTGATACCGGCAGCGGTCGGTTTTTTATTGGGTGCGTTTTTCCTATTCGGGTTGGATAAGGTTTTGCCCCATTTACATATCAATTTTAAGGAAAGTGAGGCGGAAGGCGTTAAAACACCGTGGCATAGAACTACATTACTTACCCTTGCAATAACCTTACATAACATTCCCGAAGGTCTTGCCGTAGGTGTACTGTTCGGTGGTGTGGCGGTAGGTTTTGAAGGCGCATCCATTGGAGGTGCCGTTGCCCTGGCGCTGGGTATCGGCCTACAGAATTTTCCGGAGGGATTTGCCGTTGCAATGCCTTTGAGAAGACAGGGGTTATCGCGTAGCAAAAGTTTTATGTACGGTCAAGCTTCTGCCGCCGTGGAGCCTATTGCAGCAGTAATAGGAGCTTGGGCTGTCATTACCTTTCAGCCGATATTACCCTATGCACTTGCCTTTGCGGCGGGGGCCATGATATTTGTTGTGGTAGAGGAGGTTATTCCCGAAACACAACAGGACAAACATTCCGATGTTGCCGTAATGGGTTTTATAGGGGGCTTCATTGTGATGATGACCCTTGATGTTGGGTTGGGGTAAATGAAAGTCATATCAATGGTTATTCTAGTTTTTTATTAGGGTGCTGTCGGGTGTCAAAGAATTTAAGAATAATGACTTCAAAATCACTAAAACGATAGAATACAGTTGTCTGTTTCGTTCGTACAAAGCTGTAAATGCCTTTTGACTTGTCAGCTAATTGGCCAATTTCAGGAAAAATAACCAAGAGTTCGCCAAGTTTAGTGGTACGGTCTATGAATTTGTTAGTAGTTGTTTGCCCGAATCGTTTTAAAAGATAGTCGAGTATTTCTTCAAAATTCCGCTCGGCTTTTTTGGTGATTTTGAATTTTCTTGACATCAAATTCCTTTAGAGCCTTTGTATTTATTGGGCTTAAAATCGTTGACCTCCGAGTGCTTAAAACTATCCTCAAACGATTCATAGAGTTCTTTTTTCTCATGTTCTGGCAAGATATCAATAGGTTTTGAAGAAGTGGTTTTTTGTGTATGAAGAATTTGATGAACGAATTCCAGCAATGTGGTATCGTCGATAACTTCGATTAAATCACGAATATCTGTTTTTATATCTTGAATATTTGCCATATTTAAAGATACTAAAAAGTATGGAATTCTATTTTGTCTGCGGTTTCAATTGTGTCCATAAACCAAATTCCAAGGCTTTAAGGATGTGATTTTAACAACAAAAAATCACAAATATTCCGATTCGGAGTTATGAGATTTAGCGTCATGAATTTCTTGGATGTTGGGTTGGGGCAAGACTGGGGTGGTATCCTTGTCCCTTTTTTACACGTCTTAATCCATAAATAAACCCCTTTCTACTTTTTCCTGTTTCCATGCTGTTTTGATTTATACATCTTCGTAACCAACAATCAAAAAACGAACAGTATGTTACTCATCACAAGAAAAATCATCCCAATTATTGTGACCTTGGCTATTCAAATGTCCTGCAAAACAATTGCTGGGCAGGATTTGCCACAAAGTATAACAGTAACGAACCTCGTGGGCAAAGAAATGGCAACGGATTCGCTAAACATCTTTTTGGAAAACCAAATGAAAGCCTTGGAAGTCCCGGGAGTTTCCGTGGCCATAATCAACAATGGAAAAGTGGTTTACCGTACCGTTAAGGGATACGCCGATATTGAAACCAAGAAAAAAGTAACGGATAAAACCATTTTTGAGGGTGCTTCATTGTCAAAGCCTTTGTTCGCCTATTTTGTCATGGGCTTTGTAGAGGAAGGCAAGTTGGATTTGGACAAACCACTCTTTGAATATTTGCCCTACGAGGATATTGCATACGACGACCGCTATAAAAAAATCACGGCGAGAATGGTGCTTTCCCATACAACGGGATTTCCCAATTGGAGATCAGACTTTGAAGATAAAAAATTGTTCCTCAAATTCGCACCAGGAAGCGCCTTCGAGTACTCTGGGGAAGGATATCAATATTTAACGAAGGTTTTGGCCCATATACTAAAAACAGATGATGCTGGTTTGGAAGCTATTTATCAAAAGCGAATAGCCCGCCCTTTGAAGTTGAAAGTTACCAAGTATATTCAGGACGAGAAAAACATGGAGAACAAAGCCAAAGGATATATCGAGGGAGTAGCCGTAAAAGAAGATGATGACCCTGCTATTTTTGGGGCAGCTTTTTCAGTTCATTCAGAAGCATTAGATTTTTCAAAGTGGCTTATAGCTCTTTTGGACCAACAAGGACTTACCAAAGAAAGCTATAGACAGCTTTTTGAAACTCAAGTTGAATTACCAGAAGACCATCCTCAGAGACAAGAAGGTATTACGGATTGGACATTGGGATTTGCAAAAGCTACACTTCCTTTCGGCTTGGCGTATGGTCACGGCGGAAATAACCCGGGCTATAGTGGCTTGTTCGTAATTTCGTCCGATAAGAAATGGGGCTATGTTATTTTTACGAATGCCGATCAATCTACACTACCATTGACAATATTGCAATATCTTATGACTCCATAAGTAATTGAGTAGTTTTAGTTATCAAGAATAGAGATGAACAGCTTTAGATTCAACAAATCGGATTATCAGCTTACGGTAATGTATTTTGTAATTGCTACAGTTTGGTTAGCGTTTCGTTATACCGTTGAGAAATATACCGATTTCGAAATCATTACGGGATTATTGGGATTTACCCTAAAAACCCTCATTTTGATAGTTATTATAACGTGGCTAATCCAAAGATATGTAGTATCCCAAAAAAGTTATTTTGTTTTCTTCTTGCTTACATTTATGGCTTTGGGAGTTGTTGGGTTCTTAGATCTGCTCAGGGATTATTTTACCGCCGATCCTGCGTGGCAATGGAATTCCTCATTAAGTAGTATCATAGTCAACAGTTTTTATAATTCTACACCCGATGTTGCATTGCCTTTGGGACTGATACTCGGAAAAAAGTATTATGAAAACAAGCTGGATTACGCCCAGCTAGAAAGTGCTCAAAAAGAACTGGAACTAAAAGTCTTGCGTTCGCAATACGACCCGCATTTTCTCTATAACAGTTTAAATACCATAGATGCGCTTGTTGACTATTCTCCCAAAGAAAAGGTCAAGCAATACATCGCTCATCTGGCCGCACTTTATCGGCATCTGATTCAAACGAAGGACGAAGATATCGTGACCTTAAAGGACGAGCTTGAATTAGCGGGCAATTATTTCTATTTAATTGAAACCCGTTTTGAGAACGATTATAGTTTTGAAATTGTCAATAGCGTTGTGCCCAAATCGAATTATTTGCCAAATGGTGCCATTCTAACCGTTCTTGAGAATGTAGTCAATCATAACAAAGCTTTGGATGGCAAACCGATTGAAACAAAAATCATCATAAAAGAAAAATCTGTATTGGTGACCAACACAAAATCAAATGGTCGAACCAAAAATGAATCGCTGGGGACGGGTTTGCAAAACCTATCCAAGAGATACCAGTTACTGAGTGACCAAACCATTGAAGTTGCCGAAACCGAAAAGACATTCACTATCCGATTACCTTTGTTAAGGGTTTTGGACTAAACAGCTATTATGCACGTTCTTATTTTAGAGGATGAAATTCCGGCGTATAAAAAATCGGTATCCTACTTATCCGATTTTTTCAGGGATGCTTTTACTATGGATAGTACAAGAACCGTGAAAGAGGGCACGGCACTATTGCAACAAAACACCTATGATTTAATACTGTCGGACATCAAACTATTGGATGGGAGTTCTTTTGAAGTTTTTTCAAAAGTTGCCACTACAACACCGATTATCTTTTGTACGGCATACGATGCTCATTTGTTGGAAGCCTTTCAAACAAACGGTATCGCCTATATTCTAAAGCCCTACCTAAAAGAAGATTTTGACAAAGCGCTTAAAAAATTCCAGGATCTTTTTGAGCCAAAAACCTTGGAAAAGGATATTTTCAAAAAACTCAACAACGTACTTGATGCCCGCAATGAAAGCTATAAAAAACGTTTTGCCATTAAGAAAAGGGAAGGCATAAAATTGTTGGATGCGTCAGAAATTTCATTGATTCAAGCCAATGGTGATTTTTGTAAGATTATTGCTTCACAGGGCCAACTTCATAGTATTTCACAAAGCATAGGTTCGCTTATCAAAGAGCTGAATCCTAAAAATTTCTATAAAATCAATCGAAGTCAAATCGTGAATATTGTGCATATTGAAAAAATTGAATCGTATGCAAAGAACCGACTTGCCCTAAAAATTCGAGGATTAAAGGAGTATGCAATAACAAGTTCTTCCACAACCAAGGATTTCAGAAAATGGATTGAGCAATGATTTTATTTGTTTAAATTTTGAAAGTAAAGTGTTAATTACCTCAATTATTCCCCCAACAAATCGAATGCTCCTCTAATCAAAAACCGGTCTGAGGAACTAAACTTATGAGGATTTTGGATTTGTGTAAATCCACCTGCCGTAGGACCTATTTCCACTACCATTCGTTCAAATTCGTAGCTACCGTTCTCTTCATTTTTAAGGAGTAGTACAAAATGAGCGTCTTCAATTTCCACTAAGGCGGTTTCAGGCAGTGCCTTGCCTACCTTTGATGCCGTTTCTATTTCCGCATCTACGAACATACCTGTCAAAAAGTTATTCTGGGTCTCGTCTAGCAAATGTCCGTGAACTTTAATTGTGCGATTTTCCGAAATGGAGGAACCAATTAAATGTACTTCTGCTTCGAAGTCTTTCTCCGAAGCTTCGGGAATCTTAAAGCGTATGGGCTGCCCTTCTTTGAGTTTCATAATATCTTTTTCAAAGACCGAGAGTTCCAGATGAATGTGGTCGTTGTCTATAATTTCTAGAATAGCGGTAGCCGGAGAAACATAGCTACCCTTGCTGACGTTAATTTTTGTAATACTACCGCTTATCGGGGCATAAATAGAGGCGACACTGCTTATATTTCCTTTTTCTACTTCCAAAGTGGAAATATTAAGCATTTGCAGTTGTTTCTTGAGTCCGTTGTAGCGGGCGTTGGCAGTTTTGTATTCACTTTCCGCCTTTAAAAAGCTCTTTTGTGAGGTTATGTTCTCATCCATTAGCGTTTGTTGGCGATCATATTCGGATTGTAGATATGCGAGTTGCTGCTTCACTTCCATATATTCTTGCTGCAAGGTTACAAATTCCGGATTTTCAAGGGTAACCAAAAGTTGCCCCTTTTTAACGACATCGCCTATGAGCAGGGCAGTTCTTCTGATATACCCACCCATGGTCGCGTTTACCACGGCCTTGTTTCCTGGTGGAACATCAATCATTCCGTTGGCTTGTACCGTTATTGGAAATTGTTTTTCTTCCAGGCTTCCTAGGGCCATACGGCTATTTTCGAATTGGCCTTTGGTTATTTGAATAAGTCCAGGGGAAGTAGCCAATTCGGTTTCCATGGCTTCTGCCGATTTCTTTTCAGAATTTCCACAATTTGATACGCTTAGCAGGGTAGCAATAAGCAGAATTGTATAAAGTATTTTTTTCATTGATTTGATTTTATAAAGAGTCAAGTTTAACTTAGATGCCACATTGAGGGCAGTCGAAATGCTAACATGTCCCAAAGTCCTTCGACTGCGCTCAGGATGACATGGCAGTTTTTTTGAAAATTCTCATAGTGTTAAATAATTAAGATTAATGGCGGTTTGATTGTATTTGTTAAGATTGTCCAAATAAGCGAGTTGGATCTCATAGGCATTTTCAAGACTTTGGATGTACTGAAAAAAATCGATTTCACCGTTCTTGAAACTGATCATTGCAGTTTTCAGAATTTCATCTGAAAGCTGTACGCCTTCCGTTTCGTAATACCTGAGCGCACTATCGAATTTACCTAGCTGCACTTGTAATTCTACTTTTCTTGCGGTTAGACGTGTTCTATAATCCTTAGATTCTTCTGAGGTGATCTGTTCAGCTATTTTAGCCGCTTTAATTCGAGAGGCGTTCGCCCCGAACAGCAACGGTATTTTGAGTCCAGCTTGATAACCGTAAAGATTGCCTTGTACTGCGCTATTGGTACCTTGGAAATAGGTTAAACTAACATCTGGAAGTAGACGTTGTGTTTCTAGTTGTCGTTTGGCTATTGATAAATCAATATTGTTTTCATAGTACAGAACTTCTTGGGAATTATCAATGTTGATGGATGTTAACAAGATTCGACCAATCTGTATATCCTTAATTATTATACTGTCCGGTATTTGAATTTTTTGAAATAATTCTGTCTTAGCGATAAAAACGTCTTGTTTTGCCTGTTCCAAAACTATTTGAACTTGCCTCTGTTTGGAAGATGCGGTTATTTTTTCCAAATAATTGGTTTCTCCCAGTTCAAACCGTCGCTTTGCCATGTGCGCAAAGTTTTGGTATAGGCTATCTAAGTGGTTATAAATGGACTCCTTTTCTTTAAAATACTGTAGCCGATAATAGGAAGCCGTTATGTCCCGTTTCAATATTTTTTCTTGAATTTCATAAGCGATTGCATTCAGGTTATAATTTACCTTGTTCACTTTGTTTTTGGCAAAATACACGGTAGGGAAGTCGAAGTCCTGCCGTACACCAAATACGTTCAATGGAAGGTTGCCCATACTTAAGTTGTTCTCGTCATAGTGGTAATACACTTCAGTTTTGCCAAAGTCGAAAGCGTCACCTATCAACGCATCCGACCGGTTTACATTTAAATCTACAGCTTTAAGTCCGGCATTATTTTCTATGGCTAGTGGAATTAATTCTTCTAATCCGAATAATTTTTCTTGGCCATTCACCTTGGAGGAAAACGCAGCTACAACCATAAGCAAAAGCATGATAAGGCCTTTGTTTTTTGGTTTTTTTAAAGTAAAACCTTCCCTTTTGCCATCGGAACTAAAAATCGAATAGAGCACTGGCAGCACCACCAAGGTCAATAAGGTTGCCGTGACCAGTCCACCAATGACCACAGTTGCTAAAGGGCGTTGTACTTCAGCTCCTGCACTTGTAGAAATCGCCATAGGTAGAAAACCTAAAGCTGCTGCCGATGCAGTAAGTAATACGGCACGTAAACGGTCTTGAGTGCCTTGCTTTATGAGTGCATCCATAGTGTCGAAGGGTTGTTTTTTGAGTTCTTTAAAATGTTCTATCAAAACGATACCGTTGAGCACCGCAATACCAAAAAGGGCTATGAAACCTACTCCTGCCGAAATACTAAAAGGCATCCCACGGATCCATAAAAGTAAGACCCCGCCTACCGCAGCAAGTGGAATCGCGGAATAAACAATGAATGCCTCCTTGACCGATTTAAATGCAAAATACAACAGTATGAAAATGAGTAACAAGGCAATAGGAACGGCAAACCATAAGCGTTCTTTGGCACTTTGTAAGTTCTCGAACTGTCCTCCATAAGTAATTGAATATCCCACGGGAAGTTTGATATTGGCATCAATCAATTGCTGTATATCATCGACTACGGACTGCAAATCGCGGTCACGAACGTTAATGCCGACCACGATACGTCTTCTGGTATCGTCCCGGCTTATTTTTGCAGCACCTTTTTGGTAGCTAACATTGGCGAGTTCGCTCAAGGGAATTTTTCCTCCCGAGGGAACATCAACAAAGAGTTTTTTTAGGTTATCGATATCCTTTCGGTTTTGTTGATCAAGACGCACCACCAGGTCGAACCTTTTTTCGCCTTCGTAAATACTGCCAACGGTTCGCCCTGCAAAGCCCATGGAGACCATTTCGTTAAGGTCTTGAATGTTGAGTCCGTAGCGGGCAATTTTGGCCCGGTCGTAGGTCACGCTCATCTGTGGCAGTCCTACTATCTTTTCGACCGTTACATCTGCTGCGCCCTTTACATTGGTGATAAGACCCTTGATTTCATTCCCTTTCTTGCTCAGAATATCGAGGTCCTCACCGAATATCTTTATGGCGATATCGGCCCGTACTCCGGTAATCAATTCATTAAAACGCATTTCTATGGGTTGGGTGAATTCTACCTCCATTCCAGGAATGATGGCAAGCGCATCTTTGAACTTATTCGCCAATTCATCCTTACTGTTGGCAGATACCCATTCACTTTTAGGTTTTAGGGTAATGATGACATCGCTTTCTTCCATCGACATAGGGTCCGTAGGGACTTCGGCCGCACCGATTCGTGTCACCACTTGTTCCACTTCAGGGAATTGCTCCAATAGTATCCTTTCGATTTCCGTAGTGGTTTCAATGGTCTTGCTTAGGGACGTTCCGGTTTTAAGAACGGGTTGTATTACGAAATCACCTTCATCCAAAGTGGGAACGAATTCGCCTCCCATCCTCATGAATAGAAATGCGGTGAGTACTAAAAGCACCATTGCGATACCCAAGACAATTTTTTTGCTCTGTAAAGCCCAATCAATTATTGGTACATATCTATTTTGAAGCCATCGCATTAATCGGATTGAGATATTCTTTTCTGAGGGTTTCTTTGGTTTCAAAAACAACGATGCCGCCACGGGAACATAGGTGAAACAGAGCAGCATCGCCCCGATGAGCGCAAAACTGAAAGTCAATGCCATGGGCTTGAACATTTTGCCTTCCACGCCCGTTAGGGAAAGAATCGGAATAAAAACAATTAGGATAATGAGTTGCCCAAAGATGGCAGAATTCATCATTTTTGACGCACTATTTATAGTTATTTTATCTTTCTGGATTTGTAGTGCCGTTGGCGAAAGCGAGGATAAGTCGGCACTCCTTACCGTAATCTGAAAGGCAATAAATTCAACGATGATGACCGCTCCGTCAATGATGATACCAAAATCGATAGCACCTAAACTCATCAAATTGGCATCTACCCCAAAAATGTACATTAAGGAAAGCGCAAAAAGCAAACACAACGGAATTACTGAAGCAACCACCAGTCCGGAACGGAAATTACCTAATAATAAAACCACTACGAAAATGACGATTAAACAGCCCAGAACTAGATTTTCGGTGACGGTAAACGTGGTTTTTGCAATGAGTTCGCTCCGGTCTAAAAAGGCATTGATGTAAACACCTTCGGGTAATGATTTTGAAATTTCCGCAACGCATTCGCGCACCGCATCAATGACCTGTTTGGAGTTTGCATTTTTGAGCATCATTACTTGACCTAGTACTTTTTCGCCCTGTCCATTTCCAGTGACGGCTCCGAACCGGATCGCACTTCCGTAGCCCACTTTGGCAATGTCGTTTAGGAGAATTGGAATGCCATCAACAGTTTTGACGACAATGTTTTTAATATCATTCAAACCGGCGATGAGGCCTTCGCCCCTTATAAAATAAGCTTGATTTACTTTTTCAATATAGCCGCCTCCGGCAACACTGTTGTTCATTTCGAGCGCAGTGAAAACTTCTTGAGCCGTAATGTTCATGGCGTTCAGTTTTTCGGTCTTGATAGCCACTTCGTATTGTTTCAGATAACCGCCCCAGGTATTAACTTCTACGACCCCTGGGATACCCGATAACTGTCGTTTTACTATCCAATCTTGAATGGTGCGTAATTCGGTGGCATCATATTGGTCTTCGTAGCCCGGTTTTATGTCGAGAATGTATTGATAGATTTCTCCCAATCCCGTAGTAATCGGACCCATTTCCGGCGAACCAAAACCCTCGGGGATCTTCTCTGAAGCGGATTTGATTTTTTCGCCGATCAACTGCCTTGGAAGATAAGTGCCCAAATTGTCCTCAAAAACAATCGTAACCACCGAAAGTCCGAATTTGGTCACGGAGCGGATTTCGGTCACCCCGGGTAAATTTGCCATTTCTAGCTCAACGGGATAGGTAATGAACTGCTCCATATCCTGTGTAGAAAGATTTCTTGACGTAGTAATCACCTGCACTTGATTATTGGTCACATCGGGTACTGCGCCAATCGGAATTTGTGTAAGCGAATAGATACCAAAACCCACAATGAACGCGGTAAATAAGAGTACGATAAACTTGTTGCGAATACTAAAATTGATAATGTATGATAGCATAATCCATAGAATGAAATAAGATAAAAGTCAAACTAATTCGAAATAGTTTGTACAACAATGATTTACGTCAATAATGAATTATGCACTTCTTGGCGGTTGAAAAAGCCCTTCTTGGACCAAGGAGTGGTATGAAGCCTGGTAAAAGTAATTTGCCGGACCGTAGATTCCAATTTCGGGTAGGGATACGGTTTCCAAAGGCGTATTCAAAACAAAGGCATAAATAGATGCCGATTGGGTTTGGTGCTGAAAAGGCAGTTGTTCATGTTGTTCCTTTTCCTCTTGATGTTGTTTATTGTGCTCCGCTTTTAATTCTCCATAATGCTTCGAGACAAAAACAAAGAAGTTATCGCCGTATTCCTCAGCATGGAACCGGGCGTGCTCAATGAGCTCATCCAGTTCAACGATATCAGTCCAATGAATATTAAAGCTTTGGACTAAAATGAGCAAAGAAACCGCTATGGAAACAAGTTTTGTCATAAATTATTCCCTAAGATAATAAAATTAAACGTTGTGCCACTTTTCAAATTTCATTTGACTTTAGTATGGTCTTTCAAAATAACTCTTTGAAGCCTTACTATTTTCAGCTACTTTTAAAACAACAAAATTCAACAAAATGCGCAACTATTTTTTTCTATTGCTAATAGGACTTTTGGTCCAGTTTTCAAATGCTCAAAAATCAGACTTTTCATATTTGGATGTCTATGATTTGCAGTATGTATCGGACCCCCAAATTTCACCAGATGGAGTACGGGTGGTATATCGCCGTATGGGATTCGATATCATGGAGGACAAGGCAACAGGAAACCTTTGGATGATAAAAAGCGATGGTTCCCAACATCAAAAATTGACCTCGAGAGAGGAAAGTGAATCTAACGCAACTTGGTCGCCGGATGGGAAGCAATTGGCTTTTACAGGTGCTACGGATCAAGGTTCGGAAATTTATGTGTACTGGATAAGTTCGGGTAAAATCGCCAAGATTTCACAATTACCTTTTAGTCCCAGTTCCTTGACCTGGTCACCAGATGGCAAACGATTGGCCTTCTCCATGAACGTTGAAAGAGCCGCTCCTGTATTGGCCAAAATGCCCAAGAAACCTAAAGGCGCCAAATGGGCGGACAGTCCTAGGATAACGGATAGATTGTACCACGAAGCCGATGGTAGGGGTTACATTTCACCCGGTTTTAACCACATCTTCACTATCCCTTCAAATGGGGGAGCGGTAAGACAAATTACGTCTGGAGATTACCATCATAGAGGTACACTTTCGTGGAGTGCCGACGGCAGACAAATTTTCTTTTCAGGAAATAGAAATGAAGATTGGGAATACGATTTTAGAAACAGTGAAGTTTATGCGGTTAATGTTGATGACGGTACCATAAAGGCGCTAACGGATAGAAATGGGCCCGATACGAACCCACTGGTTTCACCCAACGGAAAATACATTGCCTACATTGGTTTTGAAGATAAGGTACAGGCCTACCAGGTTAGACAATTGCACGTAATGAACAGCGATGGAAGTAATAAGCGCGTTGTTTCCAATACGTTGGACAGGGGAGTTTCCGATATTGTATGGAATGCAAAAAGCGAAGGACTCTATTTTTCCTATGATGACAAGGGCAACAGTAAAATCGCCCATATCAGCTTAAACGGTAAGGTTGATAAATTGGCGGATAACATGGGAGGTACTTCCATTGGGCGACCCTATGCGGGGGGATCCTTTACCGTTTCTAAGAACGGAACCATCGCTTTTACTCAAACCAGACCTGAATACCCATCTGAATTGGCGGTATTGTCCCCCAAGGGAAAAACTCCATCCAAGATAACTTCCCTGAACAAGGCCTTGTTGGATTACAAAAACCTTGGAAAAGTAGAAGAGGTCTGGTATAAATCTACTTTTGACCAACGTAATATACAAGGATGGGTGGTTTACCCACCGGACTATGACGCCAATAGGAAATACCCGTTCTTGGTGGAAAACCATGGCGGGCCAATTTTAAATTATGGGGACCGTTTTTCTTCGGAAATGCAATTGTATGCTGCAAACGGTTATATTGTTTTTTATCCAAATCCACGCGGCAGTACCAGTTATGGTGAAGAATTCGCCAATTTATTGTACAATAATTATCCCGGTGAGGATTATAACGATGTTATGGATGGTGTAGATTATTGTATAGCAAAGGGAATTGCCCATGAAGACCAGTTGTTCGTTACCGGAGGCAGTGCGGGAGGTATCATGTCCGCTTGGATGATTGGAAAGAACAATAGGTTCGAGGCTGCCGTGGTAGCCAAGCCCGTTATGAATTGGATAAGTAAAACTTTGGTGGCGGACAACTATTTCAGGTATGCCAATTCCAGGTATCCGGGCCAACCTTGGGAAAATTTCGAGGGCTATTGGAAATTTTCGCCACTTTCTCTCGTTGGTAATATAGAGACCCCAACAATGGTTTTGGTAGGAATGAACGATTTGCGGACCCCTCCGAGTGAGGCGAAACAGTTGTACCATGCCTTGAAATTGAGAAAGGTTGAAACGGTTTTGGTGGAAATCCCTGAGGCAAGTCACGGAATAGCCAACAAGCCAAGCAACTTAATTACTAAAATAGCGCACACCTTGGCTTGGTTGGACAAGTACAAAAAAACGATAGAATAGAATGGCCGTTAAAAAGCGACATTGGTTTTTGAATTTACTGATGTTAATTACTGTAATCGTCTGTATTTCGGCACTGGCAATGCATTATAAGAACTGGATAAAGGCAAAGCCGGACAAGGTTCAGATTTTATCGGGTTTTTACCATGTTAATGTTCCCTATAGCGAGATGGACAGCGTCAGGTTCGTAGATAAAATTCCACCGATGCAAAGATTGAACGGCTTCTCCGCCCTAGAGAAGGAAAAAGGAATTTTTCAAGAGTTTAAGGATTCTTTGACGGATAAAAAAGTGTACGTGTTCGTGGACAACATTTCACAACAAAAAATTAAAGTGGTCTATAAGGATTCGTTAAAGCTGTACGTTAACCGCAAGGACTCGCTCAAAACCCTAGAGTTATTTGATTTTCTCCATAAAAAATTGGAAAGTGAAGTTTTACCCAATTAAATTTGTAGCTGGAAAAAAAAAGAAGCGAACCAATACTATTTGTCCTAATTTATAGTTTTTGTAATACGATTTATAGTCCGTCATGAAAATTGGAAGATCATTTCTTTTTTTAATTGTGTTTCTAACCTGTTTCTTCGGGTTTGGACAGCATAAGCTTAGTCTGGATATTGATGGTGTAAGCTCCGACAACGGGAACGTCTGCGTAGCCATATACCAAGACCAAAATTCTTTTTTAAAGTTTGATAAGGTTTTTAAGATTGGCTCCGAAAGAGCGGTAAAAGGCAATACTCATATTGAGATTGATGATATACCGGGGGGAGAGTACGCCGTTGCCATATTTCACGACGAAAACGGTAACGAGAAACTTGATACCAATTTTATGGGCATACCCAAGGAAGCCATAGCCTTTTCAAAGGGGAAAATGAAAATTTTCGGTCCCCCTAGGTTCGAAGAGTGCGCCTTTGCCATTGTCTCCAATACCAAAATCCGAATAAATATGCGGCAGTGACCAAACTGGTCTCGTGGACTAAATGTTATTTGAAAGTTGTTCTTAAAATAATACCATTTGCCGCTTGCGCCCCATAGGTAGCCGCCACGGCTCCGCTCAAAATATCTACACTCTTTACGTTAAATACTTTTTTTTAATCAATAGCGTCCGAGTAAAATAATTTGGATTGGCTAAAGCCATGGTAATTATAGGGTAAACTTTTTATGACTATCGGATAGTTTGCACATGAAGTCAACTTTTAAGTTTTGTAAAAAAAACACCTCCCTCTATCCCTCCTTTCTAGGAGGGAAGAAATCGTTTCCCCTCTAAAAAGAGGGGATTAAGGGGTGTGTAGGCCTAAATTTAGTCGTAAATCGTATAATCCGGGAAAAAAAGGGTAACTTGATTGACGTGCTGACTACAAAAAAAGGCTATGTAACAAA
>CAJQMW010000067.1 GCA_905479535.1 uncultured Maribacter sp.
TTAACGCAAAGGGAGGTGTGGCTTCTTCCCCGGTATCGTCACTTTCCCAAGGGAACATGGCACCGTCATAGCCATAATTTACAGCGCGTTGTTGCGCCTGTTCCAGTCTATCCGAGCGATAGTTGACCAACGAACGGGCGATATCTTGATTGAACAGTAATAGGGGAGGAAACATCCAGAGTTCGGTATCCCAAAAGATATGTCCGTTGTAAGGGGTTTGCAGCGAAAGTCCCATTGGGGCGATACTCAAATCGGAATCCCCGCGGCCAAAGGCATACAAATGGTACAGCGCCAATCGTACGTCCTGCTGAGAAGTGAGATCGCCTTCGATTTCGATATCGCCTTCCCATAGTTCCACCCATAATTTTTTATGCTGCGCGAGCAGTACTTCCCTGCTATTGAGCAAATTGAAAATGATCATGCGCTCCGATTCCGATTTTGGGTCCGAAAAATCCTTGCTTGTGCATTGTGCCCCCGTCCATGCAAATTCAAATACCTCGTTCTTAGCTATCTTTTTATCGAAGGAAAGGGTGTTCTCGTAGTCGTTGATTATCGTGTGCGTCAATGCCGGCCTTTGGTGTTCTCTGGATGAATTGATGGCATGCCAAACAAACGTTCCTGATGTACTTACCAGATGTTTGCCGAAAGGGCTCATCGCTTTTGATTGCAAAATGGGCATCGTAGTCTCCACATCTTTGAGAAGTTGATAGGTATTCGTCGGTTTTTGGTATTCCTTGGGTGTAACGATTTTCCCTGCGACCTTTAAATCCAAACCTTTCTTGGTTTCCACATTAACATCCGTATAGCCGGCATATTGCACATTGCGCAACGCGTAGACCGTGCATGAAATACTGGCCTTATCCTTAAAATCGAATGAGGTAGTAAGGGAGGCCTCCTTCATGTTCATGGTCTGCTTCCAGTTGCTGATATTATTTTCCGTTATTTTCTCGCCGTCAATGTACATGTCCAGATTTCCGAAGTTCATTCCATGTAGAATCTGGCTTACCTTAAGATTTGGATCCACATCGTAAACGTTGTTCAGGACGATATGCTGTATTTCCAAGGGTTTTGCCGAGGACAGCATTCCTATCCTTCCATTTGAGATGGCAATCCCCGTATAATCGGAATGGTCGGTAACTTCGATATTCCATGCATCGTTTTGTGCGGTTAAAAAAGAGCTTGCGAAAGTGAACAGTATAAGGACTTTTATTTTCATTTTTATAGGTATTGATTGTCATCGCAATGTAATGATATACAGGAGAATGAACTAAAAATTATATGCAATTAATTGTTTTAAGAAGCTATTGAAAAGCTGCAGATTACCGTTAAAAGTTTCGAGCGATCAGGATTTGATTTTGCCTGGAGGTAGTATTTCGCTATCAACAGCATCTAATACCAAGACCCAGTCATTGCCCTTTCCAGAGGTAGGAGGTATTACAACTACTTCGTTGGCCTTTGTCAAAGGTTTTCCCTGGAAGGAATTGCCGGTACGCGGATCATACCACCAAACTGTAAAGGATTCACCGGACAAATTTGATAACGATAATTTCCGTTCTTGACCAGTTGGAAAATAGACCATGGCATAGGTACCCTCCGTATCCCTTATCGCAATTACGTAATGTTCATTATCCTCCTGTTCATCGATAACCATTGTTTGGTCAGGAATCCGATTCAGAAATGGGCGAGATAAAAATAGGTTTTTAAGGTGTTTTACCTGATTGGCCATGGAAAGGTCCAAGGCTTGCCGCCAAGGTCGCAGAGGCCCGTTGATCCCCTCCTTGTCCAAGGTATACATTTGCCAAACATCATGACACCCGTATGTTTGCCCAAAGCCTCCCGCAAAGATGTTCCAATACATGATCCGTCTAATATCATCGGCAACGCTGTAACCCAATTCTTTGGCGTTAAAACAATTCGGGTGGTCTTCATATAGGGGTTCGCCATCCAACACAGGCTTAATAGTCGTGAGATCGTAATCGTTCTGTATGATTTGGTAGGTCGGCTGATTGGCGCAATGCCCGGTCTGATGCATATTGAAATCGAGCCAAGGCTCATCATGAAACCACTGGGAAGATCCGCCCGCTTTGTCAGGTTGCAGATGAAAGGTCATCAAGGTATTTTCATATCCACCTACCGCTTTGGCAATGCCCTCCGCCATCTCGTTCCAAATGGCAATATCATCGGTTCCGGCCCTGGGGTTTCTATCGCCGCCTATTACCCAAATGATGTTCTTTATATCCTTGTAACGGTTGCCGATCCATTCTCCAAAAACCCTAGCATTTTGTGTTGTGAACACCTCTGGACCGGTTCCCCAACTATTTTTGAAGAGCTTATCGCCCCATGTGGGCAAAAGTGCGATGTACATCCCCATACTTTCCGCCTTATCTATTACATAATCCACATGTTCAAAATAGTCTGGATTTGCTCTTGTAGGGTCATTATCGATGAGGGGCGTTTTGTCGTAACGATTAGGGTCGTTGAGTCCGTCCAATTCCGCCAGGGCGACGGCCTGAATGACATTGAAGCCCTGTGATTTTCTTTTGTCGAGGTACATATCGACTTCTTCGCGAGAGCACCGGTGGAAAAGTTCCCAGGCGGTGTCGGCCATCCAGAAGAAAGGTTCGTTATTTTCCGTAATTAGAAATCGACCATTTTCGGAGACTTCGAGCTTTTGGGCAAAGCAAGTCAATGAGAAAGAAAAAACTAAAAAAAATAAGAGTCTCGTACGCATCGTATTAATCCTTATGCCTAAAGTAATTCTATATTTTCAATCGTACAAAGGCTACTTTATAAAGAGTCGTTTAAGAAGCAAGAAAACACTGAGGGGAAGAAATAGGGAAACCAATCTCATAAAACCTTCGTTAAATGACATTGAACTACCTATTAACAAAGAGGTTCTTCTTCGGTTCTATATAAGGTTGAAGCGTCTTGTTATTATACTTTTAGCTGGTTTATTAGTAGTAGTTGCCCTATTGGTATTCTGTTCTTCTACCCTCAATATTGTTTCTGGGCATGACATGGTTAAGGCCAGAACAAAAATTACTGGAAAATTTATATTTTATGGTTAAACCTAACTAAGCATTTCCCCCATTATTTTCAGTATTCGTTTTTTATCCAACCTACTTTCATAACCCATTCCCCTGTCATTAATGAATCTGTGATATTGGATAGTTTAAAATAACGAACATGGATTTTAGGTACTGGTCTCCTCCTCCAAAATTCCGGTATGGATAAAAAGAAAATCAAACCATAAACTCTGTAAAAAAGCCAGTTTCGTTCCTTTTTTATGTGCGCAGATTAAAAGTATGCCCAAGATGATGCCTTGGATAAAGCCAATAATGTCCAAGAGGGCAGTAAAACCATAGTCCAATGCAAATACTGAATCCACTGCCATAAGTTAAAAATTAATGCAATCAAAAATTAAATGTTTA
>CAJQMW010000068.1 GCA_905479535.1 uncultured Maribacter sp.
TTGATTGTGACTGTAAGCGCGTGATAAAATTACTTTTTCCTCAAACGGTGATGCAAGCACAAAAGGGGCCGAAGTCATTGCGGCAGAGCCTAAGGTTGCCTTTTTAAGAAAAGATCTTCTGGAATTATTTTTACCCATACCCTGAAATTAATTGTTTGGATTTAAGAACTAAGCTGACTAAAAATAAGGATTTTGAAGCTATTTCTGGTGGTTAACATATTTGAAGTCCTGTATTTCTAATTTGAAAGTATTAATGTGCTATTGATGAGCTCCAACGAAATGTCAAAGCTGACATTTATCATAGTTTGTGATTATCTACGACAATAGCTTTGTTACAAATCTTTGAAAAGCTATGTGCAATCTTATACAAAAGTACAATATACCGGGACCAAGATATACGAGCTACCCTACTGTCCCGTATTGGGATATTCATTCTTTTTCTGGAAAAAAATGGGAAGGTTCAGTGAAGAAGAGCTTTGAGGGAACCAATGAAAAGGAAGGAATTAGCCTTTATATTCATTTGCCGTTTTGTGAAAGTATATGTACGTTTTGTGGTTGCCACAAACGTATAACAAAAAGACATGACGTTGAGTTGCCGTATATACAATCTCTTCTTAAAGAATGGTCTTTGTATTGCAATCTCTTTGCAGAACGTCCCATCATAAAAGAATTACATCTGGGCGGTGGCACACCTACCTTTTTTAGTCCAGAAAACCTAAGAATTTTAATTAAGGGTATTCTTCGAAGGGCGCACAGGGCCAGTCAATACGAGTTTAGTTTTGAAGGGCATCCCAATAATACAACTAGGATTCATTTACAAACCTTGTTTGATTTAGGTTTTAGACGCGTAAGCTATGGGGTGCAGGATTATAATAAGACTGTACAAGAGGCCATTCATAGGGTTCAACCTTTTGAGAATGTTAAGAACGTGACGAACTGGGCGCGTGAAATTGGATACACCTCTATTGGCCACGACATTATTTTTGGCCTGCCCCACCAAACGGTGGAGCACGTGACCGAAACAATCTTAAAAACCAAATCCTTGATGCCGGATCGATTGGCGTTTTATAGCTATGCCCATGTTCCATGGTTAAAGGGTAATGGGCAACGAGGCTTTAAGGATGCTGACCTCCCCAGCGCAGAAGATAAACGGAAGCAATACGGAACGGGTAAAACCCTTTTAAGTGAAGTTGGTTATCATGAAGTGGGAATGGACCATTTCGCCACGGCCGACGACGATTTGTACAAATCTTTTGAAGCCGGTCTATTACACCGTAACTTTATGGGATATACAGCATCAAAAACACAGCTTATGATAGGATTGGGTGCCTCCAGTATAAGTGATAGTTGGTACGGATTTGCGCAGAACGTCAAAAGTTTAGAGGAATATCAACATTTGGTCCAAAATGATATTATTCCCATTTTCAGAGGCCATATTTTGAACCATGAAGATGAAATCGTCAGAAAACATATTTTAAATTTAATGTGCCAAATGGAAACCTCTTGGTCAAATAAAGAAATGCAGTTCGAAGCTTTACCTCAGGTTCTTGAAAGGTTGCAGGAAATGCAACGAGATGGTTTGCTGATTCTAGATGAAAATAACCTTAGCGTTACGGAAAAGGGAAGGGCTTTTGTACGTAATATTTGTATGGCCTTTGATTTAAAATTACACCGTAAAGCTCCGGAGACCAGATTATTTTCGATGACGGTTTAGCTCAAACAAACCTTAAAACTTAGAATATGAAAAGTATCATTGTACCAGTAGATTTTTCCAGTCAGTCAGAATATGCCTTCCAAGTTGCGGCATCGATTGCCAAAAAACAAGAAGCAACGATATATGTACTGCATATGTTGGAGTTGAATCAGGCAATTGTCTCCTCTAATGTAGAATTACACCCGGAACAAACTGTTTTCTTTATAAAACTGGCTGAAAAACGTTTATCCGAGTTTTTAGACAAGCCTTATTTAAAAGGCGTTGAAGTGGTTCCAATTATCAAGCATTTTAAAGTATTTAGTGAAATTAGCGAAGTAGCCAAAGAGCACGACGCCGATTTAATTGTTATGGGTAGCCACGGTACTGAAGGTCTTAAGGAGATTTTTGTAGGTTCCAATACCGAGAGGGTCGTAAGAAATTCCGATGTTCCCGTTCTGGTCATCAAAAACAGGATAGCCAATTTTAATCCGAAACAAATGGTTTTTGCATGTGATCTAAAGGAAGAAAATATTGGTTCCTTTCAAAGGGCAAATTTTATTGCCAATGCGTTTTCCGCTGAATTGAAGCTGGTGTATATAAACACCCCCGGGGATGATTTTATGGCAACCTCAGAAATTCAGAAGAAAATCTCATCTTTTTGCAAAGCAGTGGGTGCTGACCCCTTAATTGCTATTTACAATGACTATTCAATAGAAAGGGGGGTTTTAAATTACGCAGAAGAGAGTAAAGCCGATATCATTGGTATGCCAACGCACGGTCGTAAGGGGTTGTCTCATTTTTTTATGGGTAGTATTGGTGAGGACGTAGCCAATCATTCCCAAATACCGGTCATCACATTTAAAATATAATAGTACAACCATTGGTTGTTTGAGGATTTGGAAAAGAGGTGGTTACACCTCTTTTTTTAATGATTATTTATGATTTTAAAAAAGGTATATCCGCTATCGTAGTTTAGGTTTGTAGATTCTTAAAATCTAGATTTTGATTAAGGATTTAATAATAGCTATACTTTGGAGCGTCTCTCCTTTTGGGGAGGCCAAGGTGGGTATTCCATATGGCATTGTAAATGGGGTCAATATCTATTTGGTTTTTTTAGCCTGCTTCTTAGCCAACCTATTAGTATTTCCTATCATGATGTTTTTTTTGAAGCACATCAATACCTTACTATTGAGATGGGTATTCTACAAAAAATCCGCTTTATACGTAGCTAGGAAAGCAAAAGTTGGTTCTCGCGATAAAATTAAAAAACATGGGTTTTATGGTCTTATATTTTTTGTGATGCTTCCCGTTCCCGGTACTGGGGTTTATGCCGGTAGTATTGCGAGTTACTTATTCAATATGGAAAAAAAGAAAGCTTTTATGGCCAATGCCGTAGGTATTTTTCTATCCTCACTTATAGTTTGGGGAACTACCCTGTTGACACTGAAGGGGGTAGGATAGAACCGTTTTCCGGATTGATTTTTTGTGAACAAGTATCAGGGGATTTTATCTTTTTTAAAGATAGCTACATTTAGCTTTGCTCCTTT
>CAJQMW010000069.1 GCA_905479535.1 uncultured Maribacter sp.
CTCAGGTGTATCTTTAGCAGCTATAGCGGTTTTAGCCTGATGAATGATCGCACCTTCATCATAATTAGAATTTACATAATGAATCGTAATCCCTGTTTCGGATTCCTTATGCTCCTTTACCGCTTTATGAACGTTCATGCCGTACATGCCCCTACCACCATATTTTGGTAGAAGTGCCGGATGTATATTTATTATTTTGTTAGGAAACGCTTCAATTAGATTTTCAGGGATTTTCCAAAGAAAACCAGCAAGAACAATAAGGTCCGGACGCATGGAACGGAGTATATTCAGTACACAATCACTACCACTAAATGCTTGTTTGTTGAAATATAAGCAGCTAATATTTAGTCTGTTACACCTATCTATGACTTTGGCACCCCTTTTGTTGGTTAAAACTGTGGTGACCGTAATAGGACTCCTTTCACTAAAATAGTTTACAATGTTCTCAACATTGGAACCTGAGCCGGATGCAAAAAAAACAATTCGTTTGGTGTTCAACAGAAATAGATTTTAAGTTTAGAAGTACCGCTTACCTCCCAAAAAACGTAACGCAAAAATAGAATAAACTAAATAGACATGCTTGCCGGCTGTCAAGAATTAAGGAGTAAGCATAGGTTTCGCAAAAAAAGAACAAATAAAACCTTATAGTAAAAACCCTTAATTTTTAGATTGAAAAGACACTTGGATGTATTTAATTTTCTTAAATTACATCACATTTTAAGCACAATTGGTGTTATTAGACCAAAGTTTTTTATTTTTGCCAACAATTTAAATTCTTAAAACCAATATTATTATGTCAGACATTGCATCAAGAGTTAAAGCTATCATCGTTGATAAACTGGGAGTTGATGAAAACGAAGTGGTAACAGAAGCTAGCTTTACTAACGATTTAGGGGCAGATTCATTGGACACCGTTGAGTTGATTATGGAATTCGAAAAGGAATTCGATATTCAAATCCCTGATGATCAAGCTGAGAATATCGCAACAGTTGGCCAAGCCATAAGCTATATAGAAGAAGCTAAGTAATCTATGATTTCTTAAATAGAATCTAAATTATCCATGTGGTAAATACTCCGCATGGATAATTTTTTTTAATTTACATTTGGTTTATATCTAAACTAAAAACAAGTTCAATGCAATTAAAGCGAGTTGTAGTTACCGGGTTGGGAGCACTCACACCTATCGGTAACAATATTGAGGAGTATTGGAACGGGCTGGTAAATGGTAAAAGTGGTTCAGCACCCATTACATACTATGATACGGAAAAATTCAAGGTCAAATTCGCCTGCGAACTAAAAGAGTATAATACAGAAGATCACTTTGATCGGAAAGAGGGTCGCAAACTCGATAAGTTTGCCCAGTATGCCTTAGTTTCTTCGGACGAGGCCATAAAAGATTCCAAGTTAGACTTGGACAAAATAGACAAGTTTCGGGTGGGAGTCATCTGGGGGGCCGGTATCGGTGGTCTGGAAACTTTTCAAAATGAGGTCATGAATTTTGCACAAGGGGACGGGACACCACGTTTTAACCCATTCTTTATACCAAAAATGATCGCCGATATTGCACCAGGCAATATTTCTATAAAGCATGGCTTTATGGGACCCAATTATACTACGGTTTCTGCTTGCGCCTCTTCGGCCAACGCTATGATCGATGCTCTTAACTATATTCGTCTAGGGCATTGCGATGTTATTGTAACCGGAGGTAGCGAGGCCGCTGTTACCATAGCGGGTATGGGCGGATTTGGTGCCATGCACGCACTTTCCACAAGAAACGAAAGTCCAGAAACTGCTTCAAGACCTTTTGATGCTACTAGGGATGGATTTGTGCTTGGAGAAGGTGCGGGAGCTTTGATTTTGGAAGAATACGAACATGCCAAGGCAAGGGGAGCGAAAATATATGCCGAGGTAGCAGGTGGTGGTATGTCCAGTGACGCTTATCATATGACAGCGCCCCATCCAGACGGGATAGGTGTTGTAAGGGTAATGGAAAACTGCTTAAATGACGCCGGTCTGGCCATTGATGAAGTAGATGCTATAAATACACATGGTACATCTACTCCGTTAGGTGATGTTGCAGAATTGAAGGCGATCTCCGAAGTCTTTGGCGAACATGCCAAAAACATAAACATCAACTCTACCAAATCGATGACAGGGCATTTATTGGGAGCTGCCGGGGCCATTGAGGCCATCGCTTCAATATTGTCCATGGAACATGGTATTGTGCCACCCACTATAAACCATACCACGGTAGATGAAAACATAGACCCTAGTTTAAACCTCACCCTGAACAAGGCCCAAAAAAGGGATGTTAAGGTAGCTATGAGCAATACCTTTGGCTTCGGAGGCCACAATGCCTGCGTCGTCTTCAAGAAAATTAGCTAAAACGTCAGTATGACTTTTCCCAACAATATATTCAATTCCCATTCCGAAAAGGATGGGGATTTTTTTTTGGGGATGAAAAGAATCTTGGGATTTAAGCCTAAGAATATTGACTATTATAAAAAGGCCTTTCTACATCGTTCCATGAACAAAAAAGACGAAAAAGGTAACCCCATGAACTATGAGCGATTGGAGTTTCTTGGGGACTCTATGCTCGGCACAATTATTTCGAAGCACTTGTACAGTGAGGTTCCCAACGGGGATGAGGGATATTTGACCAAAATGAGGTCAAAGGTGGTAAGTAGAGAGCATTTGAACGAATTGGGCAAAGACTTGGGCCTCATCAAATTTGTAAAAAGCAGGATTCCAAAATCCAATTTTGGGGAAAATATACATGGGAACGTTTTCGAGGCATTGGTTGGGGCCATTTACCTGGATAGAGGATATCCCTATTGTGAAAAGTTCATTAAAAAAAGGGTAATCGAGCCTTATGTGGATATAGAGCAATTAGAGGGAAGGGTAATCAGTTACAAGAGTTTGGTGATTGAATGGTGTCAAAAACAGAAAAAAAGTTTCAATTATAATGTTTATGAGGATACGGGCAAAGACCCGTTGAAACATTTTGCGGTTAAACTGTCCATTGCTGGTAATGTGGTGGCCAAAGCTAGGGCAACTTCTAAGAAAAAGGCAGAGGAAAGGGCATCAAAAAGAGCTTTTTTTGCGCTTCAGGACAAAATGGGCTAGTTTTAGTATTCTACAACAAAACTCTAACGTTTTAGTAACGTTTCGGTACATCTTAAACCCTTATTCATTTTAGGGATTATACGTTAATAGTTCTATATTTACCGCTTGGTCAAGTCTATATGGCAGCAGTCTACAAAATTGAGAGTGATTTTTATGAAGACTCCTTTTTACTCATAGCTTTGCACAGCACTTTGGAGGACTATGCCATAATGTATTTTTTGAACCAAAGCCTCAAGGCTAATTTTAAGAGAGCCAAAGTAGATTTTGATTTAGCAGAGGGAAGTTCTTTTTCGGTATATGAGTGGGAGGACAATTACAACGATAGGTTTTGGAAATTAATCGCCAACCACAGTTCAAAAAGAACCGTATTGGCCAACAACGATTTGTTTTTAAATGACCATACGTACGTTAAACCAAGGCTTATACCGGAGCTAAAAGAGGTCGACTACTTTTTACGTATAGAACACGACTCCAGTTTATGTCCGGAAGAAATAATAAAAAAAATACTGCCTGTGCCAAAAATAATGGCGGCATACCAAGTAGAAACCAACAAACTTAAATCTAAGAACAATTTAATTTTTTAAGAATGCCAGCTAAAAAGAAGACAAAAATAGTAGCAACCCTTGGGCCCGCTACAAGTAAAAGAGATGTCCTGCGGAGTATGATTTTAGCAGGAGTGGATGTCTTTAGAATCAATTTTTCCCATGCCGATTATAAAGATGTTTCGGAACGTGTAAAAATGATTAGGGAACTGAACGATGAGTTGCAGACCAATACTTCCATTTTAGCCGATTTACAGGGCCCAAAGCTTAGGGTAGGAGTAATGGCCGGCGAAGTGGTAGTAAGCCCGGGAGATGAGATTACTTTTGTTACCGGCAAGCCTTTTGAAGGCAACGCCGAGCGGGTCTACATGAACTATAAAGAGTTTCCAAGGGACGTTAAAGCGGGAGAACGTATACTTTTGGATGATGGTAAGTTGATGTTCGAGGTCGTGAACACCAACAGCAAGGATGAGGTTCGTGCAAAGGTAATCCAAGGAGGCCCTTTAAAATCGAAAAAGGGGGTAAACTTACCCAATACGAATATTTCTTTGCCAGCCCTTACTGCCAAGGACGTTAAAGATGCGGAGTTTGCCATTTCTTTAGAGGTGGACTGGATAGCTTTATCCTTTGTGAGATTCAGCCAAGATTTGATAGACCTTCAGGATATCATCAAAAAACATTCGGAACATAAGATTCCAATAATTGCCAAGATTGAAAAACCGGAAGCGGTTGAAAATATAGACAAGATAGTTGCCTATTGCGACGGGTTAATGGTGGCCAGGGGAGATTTAGGAGTGGAAGTACCTGCCCAAGAAGTTCCTCTAATTCAGAAACAACTTGTGCTAAGGGCCAAAAAGGCAAGAATTCCGGTAATCATAGCCACCCAAATGATGGAAACCATGATTACCAGCCTCACGCCCACACGTGCAGAGGTGAACGATGTTGCCAATTCCGTTATGGACGGTGCGGATGCCGTTATGCTTTCTGGTGAAACCTCGGTTGGAAACTATCCTGTACAGGTAATCGAAAAAATGGCCAGTATTTTACAAAGTGTGGAAAGTTCGGATTTAATTCATGTACCTCATGATCCGCCGCACGTTAGAACAAAAAGGTATATTACAAAATCCATTTGTTTTCATGCCGCCAACATGGCCAACGAAATAAAGGCAAAGGCCATATCCACACTTACCAACAGTGGGTATACCGCCTTTCAAATTTCGGCATGGAGGCCAAGTGCGCATATACTCGTATTTACTTCTAATAAAAGAATTCTTACACAACTTAACCTGTTATGGGGTGTGAAGGCTTTTTATTATGACAAATATGTCTCTACCGATGAAACTATTGAGGACGTGAACGCCATAGCCTGTAAAAAAGGGTTTTTGGAGGCAGGCGATATGCTTATTAGTTTAGCTGCTATGCCTATTAAGGAAAAGGGCATGGTGAATACGCTGCGTGTTACCGAAATTGAGAGCTGTAGTTTTTAAGAATATTCCCCCTAACAAATAATAAGGCCCGCTTCAAAAGCGGGCCTATTATTTAAAAAGTTTTGAATTTTTTATGCGACCTCCCGCTCAAAGGCAATAAAATTAATTACTTCGCCGGCAGTATTTAAAATGGGCTGACCTTTAATCCAACAATTATAGGTTGAACCATCTTTTCTGTAGTTAACAATTATGGCTTCAAATGGTTTCCTTTCACGTACAGCATTTGAAATAACCTTCAACGAGTTCTTACAGGTTTTTTCTCCTTGAAACATTTTAGGCTTATTCCCAATTATTTGCTTTGGGTGATATCTGTTCATATCCCACATATTCTGGGTAGCGTACACGATATTCAGATGAGCATCCGTAACAACGATAACATGTTCTTTTGCTTTTAGTTCTTCCTCAAAAATTAAGGTGTCAAAATCCCAAGCGTTGTTCAGGGCCAGTTGTGATAATGAATTGATATCTTCTGCCACACTACAGGTCTTTTCAAAAAACGGGGCATAATAGTCCCAAGAAGTAAGGGGAAGTGAATTAAATTTTAAGGTCTTATGAAACTTAACAACCGCATCATCGTAATTTCTAAGTTCTTCCATAAAAATTTTCTTTTTCATCACAATTTGTGATAAAGCTAAAAAAAGTATCGATTCGATTAAAATTATGGCGGTTCATTAACATTCTTGTTTAAGAAATAGAACAATTAGTTTCCTAAAAGGCTATTAAGGATAAACAGGAATGAGTACCAATATCTACCATTTGACTTGATTATATAATGCTTGGTCGAAGCTGCCTGCTTAAAAATCAAACTTCAACTGAACCAAAATGGCCTCTTTGTCATCCTCAGTGTTTTCCTTTTTCTCAGTATTAAGATTGGCCAAAGAAATTCCCAAAAGACGCACGGAATTTTGAAGTTCCTCTTGATACAAAAGTTCTTTCGCGGTTTCCAAAATCAGGGCTTTGTCGGCAATATAATAGGGGAGTGTTTTGCTACGGGTGTTCAGCGTAAAATCGCTGTACTTTATTTTTAGGGTGACGGTCTTTCCGGCAATCTCGGATTTCTTTAAACGACGCTCCAGTTCTCCGGCAATATGGTCCAAACGTTCTAGCATAAAGATTTCGCTACTCAAATTTTCACTAAAGGTACGTTCGGCACCTACGGATTTTGGAATGCGATGCGGTTTTACCGCGCTCTTATGTATGCCTCTCACCACGTGATAGTAATAGCCGCCGCTTTTCCCGAACTTTTCCTCTAAAAACTCGATGGATTTTTTCTTCAAATCTTTCCCGGTAAAGATGCCCAACTTGTACATCTTTTCAGCGGTTACCTTACCTACACCATAGAATTTTCGGATGTCCAGATGCTCCAGAAACGCTATCACTTCTTCCGGATTTACGGTTTTCTGTCCGTTCGGTTTATTGATATCACTGGCTACTTTGGCTATAAATTTATTTATAGAGATACCCGCAGAAGCGTTGAGGCCTGTCTTCTCTAAAATACGTTGCCGTACTTCCCGGGCAATTAGTGTAGCTGAGGGATTTCCTTTTTTGTTCGTCGTTACATCCAAATAGGCCTCATCTAAGGACAAGGGCTCCACCAAATCGGTATACTCATAGAAGATTGTTCGAATTTGTTGCGATATTTCCTTGTATCGGTCAAAGCGGGCCTTTACAAAAATAAGCTCGGGACAGTTTCTCTTTGCCAGTACGCTGCTCATAGCGCTACGCACCCCGAATTTTCTTGCCTCGTAACTCGCCGCTGCCACCACCCCACGTTGCGAGCTACCGCCTACGGCAATAGGTTTTCCCTTTAGCTCGGTATTGTCCAACTGTTCTACCGAGGCATAGAACGCGTCCATATCTACATGAATGATTTTTCGTAAAGGAAAATCGGGTTGCATATTGTAAATTTAGGACATCTCAAAGTAGATATTGAAATAGTGCAGTTGGAATGGTAGAAATAGAACGTAAATTCTTGGTAAAATTGGATGGTTTTAAGGCTATGGCAACTGCTAAAATGAGAATCGTTCAAGGTTTCTTGAACACGCACCCAGAACGTACCGTACGAATTAGAATTACGGCCGATGTTGGGTATATTACCGTAAAGGGCAAGTCCAATAGTTCTGGGACCACACGTTTTGAATGGGAAAAAGAAATAGCGGTGCATGAAGCCGAGGCCTTGTTGCAGCTTTGTGAGAAGGGTGTTTTGGAGAAAATCAGATACGAAATCCCATTTGGAGAACATCTCTTTGAGGTTGATGAATTCTTGGGTCAAAATGAAGGTCTGGTAGTAGCGGAAATTGAGTTAAAATCCGAAGGGGAAGATTTTGATAAACCATCGTGGTTGGGAAAGGAAGTTACAGGAGAAGTGAAATATTATAATTCACAATTGATAAAAAACCCATTTAAAAGTTGATAAAAATGAAAACCTTG
>CAJQMW010000070.1 GCA_905479535.1 uncultured Maribacter sp.
AAAGGTCTCCGTATCCCTTTTAAGCCGAAACCTTAGGTTAGGCTGCTTCTTGTGTTTGTTGATACGGTCTATTATGGGTTGATGTTTCATGGCTATTCCTTACACTCTCAAAATTAACCAATAAATCCAATAGCCTTTTAGGCAAATGGTTAACTTTAGCTTAAAATAACAAGAGTTAGGTCGTATGTTAAATACAGTAATTACCAAAGAAGCCCTTCAATTTTTAAAAGAATTAAAAAGCAACAATAATCGGGAGTGGTTTACGGAACATAAGAAAACCTTTAAAACCCATGAAACAACCGCCAAAGCCTTCTTTGCCGGACTCCTGGAACAGTTAAAATCCCACGATGAGATAGAAAAATTAAAGGTGTTCCGGATTTATAGGGATGTGCGCTTCTCTAAGGACAAGACACCTTATAAATATAATTTTTCTGCTTCCTACGCACGGGCAGGAGCACACAGAAGGGGAGGTTACTATGTTCATATTCAGCCAGGAGGCAGCTTTATAGCCACAGGTTTTTGGGCTCCGGAAAAAGAAGACCTCTTTAGAATCCGAAAAGAATGGGAAATAGACGCCTCTGAATTACGCACCATAATCAACGAAAAGGAATTTAAATCTGTTTGGGGCGAAATGGCAGGGGATGAGCTAAAAACTTCTCCAAAGGGTTTTGATAAGGAGGACCCAAATATTGATTTGATCCGCAAAAAGCAATTCATTTTTGTAAAAAACTTTACGGACAAAGAAGTACTTGCGCCCGATTTTTCGGAAAAAGTCAACGACGCCTTCAAGGCTATAAAACCTTTTTTTAATTTAATGAGTTCCGTCCTTACAACAAACCTGAACGGGGAGTCGCTCTTAGACTAAGGCCACTTTTTCAAAAAATTGAATTTGGTCCTGAAGCCTTTTGATGACCATATTCATCATCCGTTTGTTCAAGGCAGAAGAATTCTGAATGTACATTTCGTATTCTTCCAACGTAAACTGGCCAATGAGCATTCCCTTTAAAGAATTTCGGAATTTAATGTCCTTCTGGATGGCATTGACAATGAAATCCATCCGATTTTCTAGTTTCAACTCATAAAAGGCATTCTTCGTTTTTACGATATAGTTTTGGAAAGAGGCCAGCAGTAAATCGTTCTGCAATTTAAGAACGGGGCGCAACGTCATATTCTGAAAATGCTCCTCTGAACTCATGTTGGGCAGTATTTTAGCGGAAGGGATTTGGGGACGTATCTGAATCAACTTTTGGGACCTGTCGTTCATTTTATGTAGTTTTTATAAAGGTAACGATTAAGACTGCCTAGGGCTATGCGAAGAAGATTAGTTTTCAACTGGGTTATAAACAGGAATTATTATGAGATTTAAGAGTTTTCAATAATTGCCTATTTTTAAGGAAATAATTAAAGAACATGAAATTCGGAAAAGTAGAGCAGCCGGAACTAGTGGATTTTTCCCTGCCCAAAGATCATCCAGAAACGGAAGTAGTCCTTATGGGGTTGGAGGATAAAAGTCCGTTTCAGGTACACGTAGGGTGTGCCAAATGGAACAAGAAGGACCTTAAAAACTTTTATCCAAGTGGAACGAAAGACGAGCTCGCTTATTATTCTACACAATTCAACAGTATTGAGCTAAATGCTACTTTCTATCGCATATTTCCTGCGGAAACCTATCAAAAATGGAGGGACAAGACACCTCAGGATTTCACGTTCTTTCCCAAAATAGTCCAAAATGTAAGTCATTTAAGGCGCTTGAACGATCAGGCATATCCAATTTTGGACCAGTACCTTGGCGTAACTTCGCAATTGGGTGGGAAGCTTGGAACACTCTTCTTGCAAATGCATAACAATTTTGCCCCAAAGGATTGGGATAGGGTAGTCCGGTTCGTGGAAAAGTGGCCAAAGGAGTTTCGTTTGGCCATGGAATTTAGGCATACGGATTGGTTCAACGATGAAAAAGTAGCGCAAGAATTATATCATCTATTGGAAGAAAATGGTATCGCCAACATTTTGGTGGATACGGCCGGAAGGAGGGATATTATGCATATGCGCCTCACCAATGACGAGGCTTTTGTTAGATATGTGGGGGCAAATCACGCAAGTGACTATACCCGGTTAGATGATTGGGTGAATAGAATTGGGGAATGGAAAGAACAAGGGTTAAAAAAAGTCAATTTCTTCATTCACCAGAATATGGAACTGGAATCTCCCTTGTTATCGGTTCATTTTATAAAGAAGCTTAACGAACGGTTTAATTTAGGTCTTACTATGCCCAAAACACTTATTGATCCCCCATCGCTCTTTTAATAGCACATTCCTACTTCGACGAAGGTGTTTTTTGTGTGAAAACGGGGTGATTTAGGCCCGGCCATGCAACAGGTTGAGCCCAGATAGAAGAGGGCCAATTGCTGTAATTTTTGGACGCTTGCTCCAACCTCTATTCCTTCTTGCAAGGAAATGGTACCTACCGCAGGGCCTCCGATAATCGACAAATACCAGGTTTTATTATTGGTATCCATGATATCGATATTGTACCGTTCATTACGAAAAGCCGGTAACGAAGGATTTTGCTTATAAATCCATGGCCTAAGCACGATTAAATCTCCCGCTACGTGCTGTATTCTCGTTATTTGTCCAGATATAGGGGCATGTATACGATGGTAGTTCTTATTGTGTAAAAAAACATTGGAAAATGAATATTCTTCTGGAATACTCCCATGGGAAACCCCGAAAATCGAGTGGATGCTTCTTTTGTCCGATTTTACCATAACATCCCTAAAATCCTTCACTTTTCCAATATCACACAACAAGCCTTCACATGGCCACACTTCGGTATTCTTGGTAATTGGCAGTGTTTTGAACTCACGAACAAAAAAATCTTGAAAGCTTTCAAAATCTGGTTTTCCAAAGGGTGGTTTAAACTTTTCCAAATAGTCTTTACCCCTGTAATTTAGTTGAACATAGGGCCTTATCATTAATTTAGAAAAAGGTTTGTTGTAGAGATTGGCATAAATGGCCGAAACCCTTCTTTGAATTGTACTGGGAAAGGAGCCCCATAAGTTGACGGATAAAAATTTGTAGAAATAGGCGCGCCAGCCGGGTACTTTAAAAACATGAAAAATTGGGTCGTAAGAATAGGTGATTGTTGAATCCATTCGTTGCGAATACAGTTAGGTTTAATTCCTTAAATTATTAAATTAATGAAATGGAGTGGGCATGTATTAAGAAAAGTTTATTATGAGCTTAACATACTTTACAATTTGACAAAACTGAAAGTTAAAAGAGCCAAAGGCGGGTATGTTATCGTATTTCACTATAATTTTGATATTTAATTACAATACCATGAGATTTCATACAAGAAAATTAGTGAAGCCGGAGGACCTGAATTCCAACGGAACCTTATTCGGGGGAAAAGTGTTGGCCTGGATTGATGAGGAAGCCGCATTATATACCATAATCCAATTGGAGAACCCCAAAATAGTGACCAAATACATATCGGAAATCAATTTTATGAGTGCCGCTAAACAGGGTGACATCGTTGAGATAGGTATGGCCGTTGCAAAATTTGGCAAGACCTCGTTAACTCTAAACTGTGAGGTACGAAATAAAATGAACCACGAAACTATTGTTACCGTGGACAACATTATCATGGTAAATCTTGGCGAAGATGGAAAACCTAAGCCGCACGGTAAAACGAAAATTGAATTTGTAAAGGATCGTTTAGCCGCTGCTGGGGAAGAGGTTTAAATC
>CAJQMW010000071.1 GCA_905479535.1 uncultured Maribacter sp.
TAACAATGGAAAATTTAATCATTCCTACTAAGGAGAAGCTAGGTCTATTTTCTTGCTGGTTTTTATTTATGCCTTTCATAGTAATATCTAATGGATAAATCTAAGTGTCTCCGTCTGTTGTAAGTGGCTTTAAGAATAAAATTCTTAGCTTAATTAGATAAAATATCCATGACTTAGTGAATTCAATCTATCTTCAGGATTGATAAGTAAAATCTCGTCTTCAGTAATACCATTTCACAAAGCCAAAAACTTAGCCCAAAATGACATGATTTTTTAGGTGTTGTGATTGCGAAAGGATTGGATATTCCAATAGTGTTCCGTGTTGAGGTTCACCAAAGGTGCTTTTTGCTGCACTTCAATGAAAAAGCGAGCTTCTTTTTGAAGCCCGCTCATTTATACATTTATATGATTCAAGTGTGATCGCGAGAGGATTCGAACCTCTGACCGTCTGCTTAGAAGAAGCGAAAAATAATATTCATTTAGCGTCATATATTTTCTTATTATTTGATTATCAATGTTTTATGAAAATTTATTTTTCTTTGATTTTCCTTTAAAGTATCTTTAAAAGGCATTTTGTTGTACCTATGTTGTACCACTTTTTTGAAGATTATGGCAAGTATAAAAATTGTTCTCAGAAAAAAAAGTCGCATCAACGGATCTTTTCCGATATACTTGCGTGTGACCAAGGATAGGAAATCAAAGTTTTTCAAGACTATTTTCAACGCCTTTCCATATGAGTGGGATGCCAACTCCGAAATATTTAATAAAAGGAGCCCTAACTATATTCAAAAAAACAGGCTACTTTCTAACATTAAGGACAAGGCTTACCGCGTTTATCTAAATCTTAAGACCGAAAATGAACGTTTTACTCTTTCTGACTTCGAACAGGCGTTCAGGGTGAGATCGAATCCCAATGGAAACAACATCTTTTATTTTTGGGACGATTTGATTTCCGAAATGTTGACTGCTGGAAGAACTGGCAGTGCCAGATGTCATAAAGATGCATTTTCTACCCTCCAAAAATTTCATGGTAGTACACGATTGAATTTTGAAAACGTCAATTTGGCATTTCTATCAAAGTTTGAAGGGTTTCTTCGTTTTCGCGGCGGTAGTGATGGGGGTATAAGTGTTCGAATGCGCTGCATACGAACCGTATTCAATATCGCGATAGAAAGAGACATGACTTCTGCCGATAATTACCCCTTCAAAAAGTATAAAATATCAAAGCTCAAAGGCAAGAGTGCTAAGCGGGCTTTGGAAATAAGTGAGATTTATAAAATATTGAATATGCCTATTTCCAAATATCCTGAACTTATTGATAGCCGTCATTATTTTCTTTTTAGCTTTTATACAAGGGGAATGAATTTCGCCGATATCATGAGATTGAAATGGAGCAATATCAAAGATGGTATCATTCAATATACTCGTTTGAAAACCAAAGGGAATTTTAAAATAAAGATATTGCCCCCCGTTAAGGAAATATTGGATTATTACCGTATTCGGCCTACAGGAACCAGCTATGTATTTCCTTTGCTTAAAAGTGATCACCTTACTCCTATTGAAATCGAAAGTGCGAAAAAACAAACGCTAAAGATATTCAATATGGATCTCAAACAAATCGCATATCACTGCCAGATTGAAAAAACCTTGACCAGCTATGTAGCACGTCATAGTTTTGCCAATTGCCTTAAACAAAAGGGAGTAGCCACGGATGTTATTAGTGAATCATTAGGGCATCAAAATTTGGAAGTTACCCAAGCGTATCTAAAAGAATTAGATAGTTCGATATTAGACAAAGCTTCCGAGCTACTGCTGCCCCTAAAACCTACTTCCTATCCTCATCTCCGGATATGCTAGAGTATAAATATGCAGCCTAGATATAGTACCGGAAGAATATGATAAATTTAATCGTCTATTAAATTTTTACTTGAAGGGTTATTGATAAAAGTGTCCTATAAAAGGTAATTTAAGGGGACTACTAAATGAGACAGCAATTGAGACTTTTGATTACCAGGTTCTAAAGTGTAGGCAAACTGTCCTATTATTCGGCCGTTTTCTGGAGCTATACACTAGAAATCAATAACTGTAGGAATAATTTCGACTTTCATTAATTCTAGTTACTGGTGTTAAATTGATATTCTGCATAAAGTGCTGCACCAATAATACCGGCATCATTTTCAAAATGGGCCACTCTTAAGGGAACATCAACTGACAAATACCTACTAAACTTTTCATATTTCTTACTTAATCCCCCTCCAATGATAAAATGGTCTGGAGATGTTACCCTTTTCAAATGTGTAAGGAAGTAATCAAATCGCCCTGCCCATTCTTTCAATTTCAAACCATCTTTTTTCCTTGCCAGTCCAGAAGCAAAAAATTCAATTGGTTCTCCATTTTTATATAATACACGGCCCATTTCGATATTTGGAATTAAAATACCATTGTAAAAAATTCCTGTGCCCAAACCTGTGCCAATGGTTACCATAATCACTTTACCTTTTAGACATCTGCCAACACCTAATTGCATTTCCGCCAAACCCGCTAAATCTGCATCATTTCCTAAATGGAATTTGGTCTTGGGACATGCGGCCTCAAAGAGTTCATCAACTTGTACACCTACCCAGTCATTGGTCATATTTCCTGCTGTCTTACATTTACCATCAACAACTACCATGGGAAAGCTGCAACCGATAACACCCTCCCAATTTAACCGACTAACTAATTCTTCAACTGTTTTTGCTATTGCTCCGGGAAGTGCGGGCTTCGGAGTCGCAAGCCAGAGTCTTTCTGAAACTAATCTTCCGCTTTCTGTTTCTACTATCGCCCCTTTAATTCCCGAGCCACCGATATCTAATCCTAAGATTTCCATAGTGTCATTTAAAACTTAAAAAAGCACGGGAAAGAAATCCCGTGCCTTTCAAACTAACAAAACTAACTCAACTTATTATACAGTTTTTTGAAAATTTAATATCCTGGATTTTGAACATAAAGACCTCCTGTAAAATCGATTTCCCTCTGTGGTATAGGATAATATTCATCTCGCCCAGATGTAAATTGGGCATTGGAAAGAAAATCTCTTTTAGTCTTTTCTTCTGCCAAATATGCATTTAGTGTTTCCTCCGCAATTCCCCATCTTACAAGGTCATACCATCTATGCCCTTCCATGGCAAACTCCAACCTTCTTTCGAACATTAAGGCTTTCCATGCATAATCTTTTGATGGGAAGGAAGCATAAGGTGCAATTGCATAAATATCCGTTGCTCCTGCATCTATTGGTCTTTGTGTACTTGCTGCAGCACGACTCCTGACTTGATTTATGATGGGCAAAGCTTCGTCCCATCGATCTAATTGAATCAAGGCTTCAGCCTTCCAAAGAAGAACATCGGCATACCTGATAAAATCCACATTCTTTGATGTACCTACAAATGGCCCTTCTTTTACATAGCACGAGCAATCAGGAGCTTGTTGCTCTTTCATATTTCCAAAATAACCATAAACACCAGGATCTCTGGCCCAACTGAAATTATAAACCATATCTCCTGATTCACTTACCGTATTTCTGTATTTAAACGGTCTTCCCGGTATTCCCACAGTATGGTCAATCCTTGGGTCAACACTCAAACCACTGTCGGGAGGTGTTGTGCCATTGGCGTCTACATTGGTGAAAATGTCAGTATCGTTGAAGGTATCTAGCAGTGGTAATCCCGCAGCATCAGTCTTAAATGAATTCACCATATTCTGACTGGCCAAATGAAATCCACAGCACCCATAAAGGCCTGTGCCGTGTGGCGAATTTAAACCAGTTACGAAACTAACTCTACCAACGGTTGTACCGTCATTGATAGAAAACTGGGCCGCCCAGATAGATTCCGGTCCATTATCAAAACCATCCAAGAAATTTTCTCCAAAATCCGGTTGTAGACTCCCGGTAACTTCATCAGCGTAATCAATCACCTCTTGTAAACGTGCGGTATTGATATTGGTTACTTGGTGTTGGTCATTCTGCTCATAAGCTTGATATAAACGTAATTTTGCCAAATAAGCTGCAGCTGCATTTCGGTCTGCCCTACCCACTTCATCTTGAGCTTGTGGTAGATTGTCATACGCGAAAAGAAAATCCTCAGCAATCGTATTCCATAACGCATCATTATCCACATCATTTGAAGTTTGAGCAATCTCTTCCTGTGTTAAATTTTCCGTGATATATGGGATTTTCTTAAAAATTAATTTAAGCATAAAATGAGAATGAGCCCTTAGAAAGCGTAATTCTGCCTGTCTAGTAGTTTTTTGAGCATATTCACCATCCGGGATATCATTAATTACAGATAGTGCAAAGTTCGCCCTAGAAATCGCCTTATAATAATCGGTCCACGTTCTAGGTGCCATCCAATCTCCCATATCTGCGATAGTGAGATTATATTGTTCATATTTATCAACAACGTCAACATCACCTCGGCCACCACCACCTTTATAGGCATCGTCCGAACGTACACTACCATAAACCCATTGATGTGTTAATGGTCCAATCATTTCATCATTTGCAATTCCTGCATATGCAGCAATGACCAAAGATTCTGCATTCTCAGCAGTTGCCACGTTTTCACTAGACAAAACACCTTCTGGTTCATATTCCAAATAGTCATCGGAACATGAAGTGAACACTAAGGCTGTGTACATCACTATAACTAATATTTTATTATATTTCATGATTGTCAATTTTTTATTAAAAGTTAATGTTCAAGCCTACGGAATACACGGTAGGTACGGGAATTCTATTTACATCTATTCTTTCAGGATCGGCTCCTATATATCCTTTAGGAGTAAACCAAAATAAATTCTCCCCTTGTAAATAGATTCGAAGTCCGGTCATACCTGCCATCTTACCTATAATATCAGTTGGCAATGAATATCCTACTTGTAAATTTCTAATTTTAAAATAGGAATTGTTTCTAAAGATATAGTCTGAAGTATCCGTAAAATTGTTCACCAATGATAATGAAGGTATTGTAGAGCTTGTGTTTTGTGGTGTCCATGCGTTTAAGACTCCAAGACCTGCATTATCTCTTCCTTGAACAAAATTGTTCCAAAACATATAGGAATCAACTCCTATACGACCTGCAACTCCTGAACCGAAGACTGAAAAATCGAAATTTTTGTAACCTACATCCAATCGAATACCATACTCCAAATCAGGAAGGGTATTACCAATAAAATCACGGTCATTACTATCGATAACGCCATTATTGTCTACATCCACTATTTTTATACCACCTGGTCTAGCATTACCAGTTTGTACACCTCCTGTGGGATGTGCATCAACATCTGCCTGACTTTGAAACAGTCCGTCTGTACGATAACCGAATATAGCTGTTTGCGACTGTCCAAGGATTGAGTTTTGGGCAGTACCGGGAAATGCTGCTCTAACTTCTTCTGGTAGAAAGGTAATTTCATCCTTGAAGGCACCAAAATTTGTAGAAACCCCTAAAGAAAATCCATTATCCCAAACATTGGAATATCCAACATTAAATTCCCAACCTTTAGCGGCCGTTGCGGCACCGTTCAATACTCGTTGTTGTCCTTCGCCTATAACGGAGGCAATTGGAGGAGTAGTCAAAATATCCGTAGTTTCCCTTGTAAAATAATCGAAGGAACCGCTTATTTTGTTATTTAAAAACCCAAAATCGATACCATAATTCCATTCTTTGGTAGTTTCCCACTTTAAATTAGGGTTAGGTGCTTGAGTAGAAACAAAACCTGATGGTAATGTACCTGTGTTATTACCATTAATGTCATATGCTGTACCAACATTATAGTAAATTTCAAAAAACCCACCGGTCAATTGTGCTTGGTTTTGACCATATCTTGATTCGTATAAACCGAATCTTGCAGTATTACCAATTTCTTGGTTTCCTACTTCTCCATAACCTGCCCTAAGCTTTAAATTGGAAATCAATTCACTATCCTTTAAAAACTCTTCCTGACTAATTCTCCAACCCAAAGTTGCGGCCGGAAAAACACCATATCTATTATTCGCGCCAAATCTTGAAGAACCATCTCTACGAATAGTAAATGATGCCAAATACTTGTCATCGTAAGTATAATTTAATTTTCCAAACTGAGAAGCAAGGCTGTACTGAGTGGAAATACCATTGTTGGTGCGGGCACCTGTAGCAGCAGAAAGTACAAAATAGGATTCTTGCTCTACTGCAAAATCATCGGCTTGTGCAAAAATGGTGTCAAAATCCACTCTTATCGACTCAATCCCTAATAGTGCTCCAAATCTGTGCTTTCCAACTTCTAAATTATAATTCAACGTATTTGAAAAAGTTAATGTTCTCAACTTATTGGTGTCAAAAATCAACCTATTATTACTTCTGGTAACAAAACCATTAAATACTTTAGGCTCGATATTTTTCCTTTTGAAGTCGCTGAAATCTATGCCTAAACTAGAGCGAAATTTAAGGTTATCAAGAATACTTATCTCAGCAAAAACATTTCCAAAGAAGTTGTTTTTAGTAGCATTGTCCCATCTGTTCAAATATTGCATCAATAACGGATTGTTCCTATCTGAATACCCCGCTCCCAACGGCCCAGCAAATTCACCATTCGCATCATATACAGGAATTGTTGGTGCCAAGGTAATAGACAAACCTGTAGTGGGTGCACCACCAACATCACTTGCAACCAAGGTTTCATTGGATGTTGAAATTTGAGTATTAACACCAAATTTCACCCTGTCGTTGAAAAGGTTAGTGGTACCATTAATTTTTGCAGTATATCTATCATAACCGGTATACTTTAACATACCAGTATTCTTTAGATAGCCTAGATTTATCAATAAAGAGGATTTTTCCGAACCCGCAGAAACGGTAACTTCGTTATTGAAAACATATCCTGTTTCATAAACTTCGTCTTGCCAATCCGTATTGCCCGCCGGTACATCTGGGTTCCCACCAACAAAAGGCTGAACAGCCACACCGTTAAGAACTGGATTAGTAAAATCATTGTTCCAATCAAAATTGTATATTTCACCATAGCCCGCATTCGGATCTGCGCCATCATTTACGGATGCTCTCCACAAAGCTTCACCGCGTTGCTGGGAATTTAACATTTCATAGCGTTGTTTACGCTCTGATTGTACAGATAGATTGGAATTGATACTAACCGTAAGACGTTCTCCTTTAAGACCTCCTTTTGTACTTACAACGATAACCCCATTTGCAGCCCTTGACCCATATATTGAAGAGGCCGAAGCATCTTTCAACACTTGAATGGATTCAATTGTAGCAGGATTTAAACTTGCGAATACCTCTTGCCTTTTTGTGGGCACACCATCTATGATGTAAAGCGGGTCATTATTCCCTAAAGTGGTAAGTCCCCGTATAAGTATTCTACTGTTCAGCCCCGTAGGATCACCGGATTTTTCTATAAAAAGACCACCGACTCGTCCTTGTAAGGCCTGCATGGCATTACCAGAACTTAAACTTTGACCTTCTATTGGGGCAATATCCACTACGGTTACGGCTCCAGTCAAATCTACCTTACGTTCGGTGGAATATCCTGTCAATACTACCTCGTCAAGCTGTTGTGCGTCCACTTGTAGCGCAACATTTATTTGTGACTGGCCGTTCACGGGAACTTCCATAGTAGTAAATCCAATATAGCTAAACACAAGGGTGGCATCACCAGCTACATTGTTCAATTCATAATTACCATCAAAATCCGTGGTCGTTCCCGTTGTAGTACCTTTAATAATAACCGAAGTTCCAGGCAAAGGAAAACCATCATCGGAGGAGGTGACCTTACCCGTAATTTGTCCCTGGGCCAATAGACCTATCGGAACAATTACCATTAATAATAGCAAGAGTTTTAATTTCATAATTGTTTAGTTTAAGTTAAATTTAAGTTGCTGTATTTCTATGTATTCGAGTTTGGATTCTTCTGATGGAGCTTCAAAATAAAGACTATCGAATGGGGCTTTTGGAAAGAATATTTCTGTCATTACGGTTTGGCCGTCATCAAAAAATAATTCTATGGAAGTTTTATCCAAGACTATTGTTCCAGTCCAATCCTTTTGAGCAGCGGTTTTGGGAGCAATAGCAATCCTATCACTGAATTTGTCTGAAAAACCAGTGATTCCCGCCTTATTTCTATCAACAAAGTAATTATCCTTTGTGGCATCATAACCGAAACGTAAACTATCCCCTTCACTGTTCGACAGTTCAAAAGTGTAAACCCCATCTACTAAATTTTCAATCTTAAAATTAATTTGGGCGCTTGTAAAATCGATGGTCTTAGAAGTGGTCAACAAAGTCTTTCCTTCAAGTAGTACGTCCGAATTTTTAAGTTTCTCACTCTTAAATTCATTTAGTTCTGGAACAGGATTCGCAACTAGGCGAAACGTATTTTCAACCTTTGTTAATTCTAACGTACGTGCTATTGTCATGGCACTGCGCCATTTTTCCGTAGGCACTTCGTTAGCATATAACCAATTGGACATCCATCCCATAAATAGCTTGCCGCCATCTTTGTTTTCAATATTTGAAAAAGTTACGCCCGCATAATCGTCACGACCATAATCTACCCAGAAACTATGATCCTTGCCCATCTCCTCTTTGAGTGATTCGTCCACAATAAAATTTGAACCATCAAAATCACCTACAAAATATTGGGTGGCCGAACCTGTATTTGGCCCACCAGGATTTATACTTACCAACAAAACCCATTTTTTTTCTGAACTGCCAATGACCGGCAATTGGAAAAAATCCGGACATTCCCATACGCCATCGTGATTACCGATACCTTCTCCAAAACTTGTAAGTTTCTCCCATGATTTTAAGTCCTTTGAAGTATAGAATTGTATTTCTTGGCCGGCAGCCAAAACCATTGTCCATCTTTTCCTCTCTGCATCCCAACTAACTTTTGGATCCCTAAAATCCCGAGCACCCGGATTCTTTAAAACGGGATTGTCCTTGTATTTAGTCCATGAAAGACCTTCGTCCAACGAATAGGCAATACTTTGATTTTCTACATCTATTTCACCGGTTTTCTCTTTTTTTGGGTCATGGCTGGTGAAAATTGCGACAATAGGGGTTTTCCCATCTGTTCCAAAGCCTGAGGTATTTTCATGGTCCACAACTGCACTACCTGAAAAAATATACCCTAAATCATCTGGGTATAAGGCTATTGGCTGCTCTTTCCAATTAAACAAATTCGTACTAATGGCATGCCCCCAATGCATTGGCCCCCAAGTGGTACCATCTGGATAGTGTTGAAAATAGAGATGGTAATATCCATTATAATAGAACATACCATTGGGGTCGTTCATCCATCCTTTCTCGGGCGAAAAATGAAAGTTTGGGCGGTAGAGGTCTTCATTGGAAATGGCAACAGTATCTTGTCCATTTTGAACCTGATTAGCTTTCTTGTCGGTTGTATTTTTGCAAGAAAAGACCATTGCGAAAATTCCTATTGTCATCACGAACTTGTATATCTTATTTTTCATATTTGTTGGTTCTTTGCAATACTTCAGTTTAATTTTTGTTCATCAAGACCTATAAGATCATCGGTTGTATTCTTTCTTCCTTTTGTTAGTGTTTTACTAAGTTCCTCTAGCGAGATACCTTTGGTTTCTGGCATTACGAAAATCACAAAGAGCAATTGTAGGAACATCATAAAGGCAAAAAAAGCAAATACGGTACCCGCTCCGATCGAGGTAAACAACACGGGAACTAACGAGGGTATGATAGCGGCTAAAATCCAATGCACCGAACTACCGAACGATTGACCGGACCCTCTTAAATGATTCGGGAAAACCTCTGAAATAAATACCCAAATCACGGTGCCTTGGCCTATTGCATGTGCAGCAATAAAAAGGAAAAGAAAAATGGGCACGGCCATACCTTCCCAATTCAGGAAGAATGCACAGGCCACCAAAGTCAAAGAGATGATATAGCCAATAGAACCTGCGTACATCAATTGTTTTCTTCCTAGCCTGTCAATGAGGAATACCCCTAAAAGAGTAAAAATCATATTGGTCACCCCTATTCCTATACTGCTTAAAAGAGCAGTGCTCTCACCAAGGCCAGCTTCTACGAAAATTCTTGGCGCATAGTACAAAAAGGCATTTATGCCTGACAATTGATTGAAAAAGGCAATGAAAAAAGCCAATAACAAAGGGAACCGGTATTTCTTGATAAAAATATTCTCTCCCGAAACCGTATTCTCACTTTCAGTCTTTAATTCTAACATCAATACCTCAGGATCCTGATCAGGATTGATTAATAGCAACACTTTTTTTGCCTCTTCGTTTCTCATTTTGGTCAACAACCACCTAGGGCTTTTTGGAACGCTCAATACGAAGACTGTATAAATAATTGCAGGTATGGCTTCAACACCCACCATCCATCGCCACGCGTTTTCACCTATACCATTTAATAGATAATTGGAAAAGAAGGCAATCAAAATTCCGAACACGATATTAAATTGATAAAGGGCCACTAATTTTCCCCTGTCCTTTGCAGGTGCTATTTCAGATATATAGGCAGGAGCAGCAATGGTAGATGCACCAACCCCCAGCCCACCTATAAATCTAAAAATGGCGAATGTGATCGGATCATTGGCAAATGCAGAACCAAGAGCGGATATAGTATAAAGTATACCTATCCATAATAATGTTTTCTTCCTGCCTATCTTGTTCGTGGGAATTCCGCCTAAAATTGCACCTACTACAGTACCCCATAATGCCATCGCCATAACTATAGTACCATGAAAAACATCTGATGAACCCCACAAGGCCTGCAACTTTTTATCTGCTCCAGAGATAACTACCGTATCAAATCCGAACAGGAAACCTGCCAATGCTGCGGTAATAGACCAAACCCATATTTTTTTCATAATCGTAATTCTCTAGTATGGTTACTAAAGTATTCGTAAAAAACAAGAGGGTATTTTGATGATGTATCAATATGTTATGTTTTTGTTAAGGTGCATGTTTAAAATGATAAGTGCTTGATAAACAGTACTTAAAAATAGAATTTTAACATGGGCTTAAACGCACTAACTACACTCATGTTACATGAAGTTTAAAATTGATACATTCAAAAGGGACTACGAGGTAAGGATAGTATGAAATGTAAACTAGATAGATTTCCGAAACGCTATGGGAGAGGTGCCGTATTTGTTTTTGAAGGCGGTTGAGAAGTAATTTGGAGAAGAAAATCCGTTGGTATATGCAATTTCGGCTACCGTTAATGAGCCAGTCTCGAGCATCACTTTGGCTTTTTCCAATCTGATGTTACCAATATAATCACTTATACTAATTCCCATCATCGCCTTTACTTTTCTGTATAGTTGCACCCTTGAGATAGTAAGGTCTTCTGCTAGGTTTTCAACCGAATAGTCAGAATTTCCCAAATTTTCATTGATAAGGGAATTCAATTGGTTGATAAATTTTTGTTCTATATTCCCAAAGGTATTTAGTTCTTCAATTTTATGTATGTTACTGGTATAGTAATACCGAAGTTTCTCTCTATTATAAAGTAAAGACTTAATTGACTGAACCAAAATAGAATAGCTGAAGGGTTTGGTCAGATACAAATCTGCTCCTGATTGAAGTCCTTTGATGTAAGATTCCTTATTGCCCAAAGCGGTAAGTATTATTGTTGGTATGTGGGAGGTTCGTAAGTCCCTTTTTAGAATTTCACAGATTTCGAAACCATCTTTATCCGGCAGATTGATATCGCAGAGTATAATATCAGGGACAGTTTCAAAGGCTTTCTCAAGGGCATCCGTGCCATCGGATAGATGGATATCATACTCCAATTGTAATTTGTTTTTGAGAAACTGTGATAAATCCTTGTTATCCTCTATAATTAATACAGAATATTTTTCTTGGTTTTTTCCCGGATCTTGTATTAAGTAATTATCGTCAATCAAATGGTCAGAAGAAAAATCGATAATATTGGAATCGACCAAATCTTGTTCTGAAATAATCTCCGTTTCATCAAAGTGTGCCTGACCTTTGTATAGGGATATAATGAACTCTGTGCCATGAAGGGAATTCACTTGAATGGTACCTTTGTGCATCTCCACAAATTCCTTGCTTAAATGCAGACCTATTCCAGAACTGTTCTTTCTGTTGTTCGAACCTTTGAAAAATGCTTGAAATACTCCATCAATTTCGTTCGGAGGGATTCCAATGCCTGAATCTCTAAAGCGGATGACAACCATGTTTTTTTTATCATCGTCCTCAATATGAATTCCAATCGTTCCATTATCAGGAGTGAACTTAAAGGCATTTGAAAGTAGGTTAAAATATACTTTGTCCATTAAATTCCTATCTATGAAAACATCCAACGCTTCATTATTGGAAGTCAATTTGAAATCTATATTACTTTTCTTCGCTTCTCGTTCAAAATCTTTAAAAATGATTTTTGAAAAACTGTATAAATTGGTTTTAGATGCTTTTAGATTGAACTTACGGTCTTCAATTTTCCTAAAATCAAGTAATTGATTAATTAATCTTAATAGTCGATTAGAATTGTTGTATATCAACTCTACTTCGTTCCGCATTTTAGAGCCTTTCTCATTGGCAAAGTCACTCATTGCTTCAATAGAACTTAAAATCAAAGTAATGGGAGTTTTAAATTCATGGGAAAGCCCTGTAAAGAAATTAAGTTTCGCCTCGTTACTTATTTTTACTTCCTTCGCGATTTTCTCGATTTGATTCCGCTGCACGGTAACCTTATCGTTCGTCAATACCAATTGCCTATTTTTCTTTCGTATTGCAAAGATGGAATATACACTATATACAGCAAGGCTTAAGATAATTGCCAACAATGCCATTGTAATTTTAAGAAGGTTATTTTGCGAATAATAAAGTTCTTCTTGTTTTTTTATTGCTGCCAACTGTTCTTCCATTTGATCTTGCTGTTCATTTATCTTTTCAAATTGGTTGTTCATAATATCCGCGTTCAACTTATTGATAATGGTCGTTGAGAGGATGTTATTCTTAGGTATAGTTTCTTTGTTGAAAATTTTCAAAGCCAATTTAATAGCTTCATCACCCCCGGTAGGATAGAGAACTGTTGCCTTCAAAACTCCATCTTTTACCGCCTGAATTCCTCCATTGGTTCCGGCAAGACCATCTACTCCAATAAAACTGATTTCATTCTCTATTCCCAACTCGCGAGCGACCTCCCATGCACCTACCGCCATTCTATCGTTGTGGGCAAACACATAATCCACTTTAATATCATCATTTAATAGTTGTCTAAATTTGTTTTGAATAGACTCTTTTTCCCAGTCCCCTTCTATAGTTGCCACAATCTGGGCATTTTTGAACTGTACCAGTACTTGCTGAAAACCCATCGTTCTTTCTTCGGCAGGGGAAGATCCCGCCATACCTCTTATTTCAATAATTCGAATTGAGTCCTTCTTACTTGACGCGATAATTTCCTTAGCGGCATTTCTTCCAATTTCAATATTATCCGCTCCCAAATAGGCCGTATATTGTTGGCTTTCAGTTTTTCTATCTACAACCAAAACTGGAATACTAGCTTTGATTGCCTTCCTTACAACCGCTGTTATAGGTTTGGATTGAATAGGCGATACAATTAATATATCTACGCTATCTGCAATAAGCTCATCTATCTGTTTTATTTGGGTTAGTACATCATAATTGGCATCCCTAATCTGTAAATCAATTTCAGGGCTCATTGAAGCCTGTAACCTCATCGAATTGTTCATGGAACGTCTCCAATCATCATTGGTCATGGCCTGAGAAAAACCGATTCGGATTTCACCATCATCCTTTTTTTCCGAGCAAGAAAGAAAAAACAAGGCAAGCAAAAAACATAATGCGAGATAAAACGATTTCATGAGTACATTCTCCTAAATGTAAACTTAGTGAAAATTGAATTTAATAAATCTAATAATTGAGTGGTATGAATATCTAATCAAAAGAAGGTTACTTAAAGGAGCACAAAACGAACAATTTTTAAGACTTTCATTTTTTCTTTCCTCAGTTGTATTAACTGGCTGTCTTTTGGGACATTACATTTTATTCTTTCCTTTATTTCGGTCAGCCTGCAATAAGACACTTATAAAATTCTGCATGTATCATTCTTTCCGGTGTATCATAATCCGACATTATGCTGAGGTGTTAGATTCACGGTATTCATTACCTATAACATCAGAAATACAATATCAGCTATATCTATTGCGTCAAGAATATATTTTTTAAGGTTGACTTTTGAATTCTATAAAATTAACTTCGTAAGCTTTTGCTCTAGAATGAGAAGCAAAATTATCGGCCTTGATAAAGGGGAGCATCAGACCCATTAATACCGTTGTGTATAATTTACTATCGGTTCAGGGAACCACAATTAAAATTTCCATCCATTTCCTAGTACTAATTGTTTAATTCGAAGAGATCACATGAGTGCTTTAAATGAAAATAAATTAACCTTGCACATCAACGGGGAGAGCCGAAAGCTCAATGCTCCTTCCAGTAGCTCCCTTTTGGACGCTTTGCGCGAAATCCTTCATCTTACGGGAACAAAAAAGGGTTGTGACCACGGGCAGTGCGGTGCTTGCACGGTTTTGGTGAATGGCAAGGCCATCAACTCCTGTCTCGCCCTGGCAAAGATGCAGGAGGATAAAGAAATTACCACCATAGAAGGCATAGCAACTTCAGATCGGTTACACAAGGTACAACAGGCCTTCATACAACACGACGCCTTCCAATGTGGCTACTGTACTTCCGGGCAAATCTGCTCCATGGTCAGTATGCTGAATATGGGGCAGGGGAACAGTCCCGAGGAAATCAGGGATTTGATGAGCGGAAATATCTGCCGTTGTGGTGCCTATGCCAATATTTATAAAGTAGCCGAAGAGATGGTGAAAAAAAATAAGACGACATGAACGATTTCAAATATATAAGGTCTGAAAACCTTGAGGATTCAATAAAAGGGCTTATAGAAAAACAACGTTCCAAAATCATCGCTGGTGGCACGAATCTGATGGATCTGATGAAATACCGGATAGAAAATCCCGAACATCTTATCGATATCACCCGATTGCCATTATCCGAAATAGAAACAGCTCCCGATGGAGGGTTGCGCTTGGGTGCATTAGTTACCAATGCGGATACGGCCTACCATCGTGAAATCGAACAGCGGTACCCCCTTTTGGCGAAAGCCATATTATCGGGAGCATCCGCTCAGTTGAGAAATGCGGCTACGGATGGGGGTAACTTGATGCAACGTACCCGGTGTTACTACTTCTATGATACCGCTACCCCGTGCAATAAACGGGAGCCCGGTAGTGGATGCTCCGCAATCAAAGGGTTTAATCGTATACACGCCATACTGGGAACAAGCGAGCGTTGTATCGCCACGCATCCCTCGGACATGTGTGTCGCCTTGGCCGCATTGGATGCCACTGTAAGGATAAAAGGGAAAAACGGGGAGCGCAGCATTCCTATGCTGGAATTTCACAGACTGCCGGGGGATACCCCTGAAATGGATAACAACCTGAAACCTGACGAAATCATTACCTCGATAGACTTGCCCAAAAAGGGTTTTCATACCCACTATGCCTACCTCAAAGTACGCGACCGTCCGTCCTATGCCTTTGCACTGGTATCGGTGGCCGCTGCCCTAGATCTGAACGGAGAAATAATAAAGGATGTCAGGGTCGCACTCGGTGGGGTCGCCCACAAACCGTGGCGAAAGCCGGAAGTGGAAGAATATCTTAAGGGAAAACCGGCTACAAGGGAAAATTTCGAGAAACTAGCGGAAATGCTTTTAGCTGGAGCCGCCGGTTTCGGGGACAATGATTTTAAAATAAAGCTTGCGCGAAAAA
>CAJQMW010000072.1 GCA_905479535.1 uncultured Maribacter sp.
GGAACCGTCAAAACAAGAAATCGAAGTTGCATTTCCCAATTACGGGAGAACATGGAAGCTAAATAAATGGATGTTAAGAAATACATAACGTCAGGCATATTGGAACTCTACGTTGCTGGAGTCCTTTCAGAAAAAGAAAATCTGGAAGTGCATGCCAATGCCATGGAATATCCAGAGATTTTAACTGAAATAGAAGCGATAGAAGCCGCCATTTTGGAATTGACGGCAAAAGCGTCCTCGGTTAAACCACATTCCTTCCAAAGCGTTAAACTTAAAATTGATGACGACGGACCAAAAGTAATCCCTATTTCCAAGGATAAAGACTCCAATTGGACTCAATATCTTGGTTGGGCCGCCTCTATCTTATTGGCCATAGGTTTATTTATGGTTTACAATCAAAATAAGGTACTGCAATCTGAACTTGAAGTGGTAGAGTTTGAGAATAATAGATTGGAGCAGCAAATAGCGGATTCCGATACCTCCTTGAAAAAAACGAAATCACTTTTAAATACGATAAGGGATAAAGATATAACGGTAGTACCTTTGGGCGGACAAACCGTATCCCCTACCTCCTACGCCAAAGCCTATTGGAACAAACAGGAAGAAAAAGTTTTTATAGATGCGCAAGGACTACCAGAACCACCGGACGGATTTGTTTATCAAGTTTGGTCGCTTAAACTATCACCTCTAACCCCTACCAGTATGGGACTTTTGGAAGACTTTGCAATGGATGAGAACAAGGTTTTTGCTTTGAACAATCCAAACGAATCCGAAGCATTCGGTATAACCTTGGAGCCGGCCGGTGGAAGCGAATCGCCTAACCTGGAACAGTTGTACACCTTAGGGGTAGTATCCACATCATAATAGTTTTTACAATTCACCACCTCCAAAAGAATTTTTTCATATTTGTCCGCTATGGATTTAAAGAAACTTTTTGGGACAGTACTTACACTTCTAGCTATAGGAGGTTTGCTCTACGCAGCAATTTTATTCGGTAATGGCACAGGCGGCACCAAGGCCCAAATTGTATATGCGTTTTAGGTGCCATATTTTTCTTTTCGGGAAAAGGGCTTATCCGGACTGCAAAATCAAGCGAATAACTAATTCTTGTAAAAATATTTCATTCAGATATCCTTTGTTACCCTGTGGAGGCGAAGTGTTTTGACCAACCATTTGGGTAGCGGCTTTTCGTGGTTTCTCTTTTTCAAGTTCAGGTATAGCCCCACTGCTTTTAAAATAGGTACTTTATGCGTTTCCACAAATTCAATCAGTGTCCCGTCCGGATCTTCAACGTAACTAAAATGACCGGCAGCATCACCCATGTCAAAACCCTTGGCGCTATCCACGGTAAACGGATGGTTTATTGATGCAGCTTTTTCCCTTAACTTATTCATACCATGAACGTCAAAACAGATATGGATATATCCTAGATCTCCCCAGAGTCTGTTTTTATAAATTTTATTTGGTGTTCTATCTAGGGCTTGTACCAGTTCCAATTGTGTGGCACCCAAAAGTTCTCCAAAGCCACCGACCTTATCCCTTTTTCGGGAAATAATCACCCGTCTAAACTTCTCTATTTTATCGGAAATGTGGGCTATGGGAAGTGATAGTATTTCATCAACCAGAACCTTTGAATATCCTAAAAGCTCACGATAAAAGGACATGGAAGCCTTTATATCAGAAACTCCAATGACCGCTCCTATAACGCCTCCGGAAACGGACCCCGTAGTTGTAAACGAACAATCGTCCTGTACGACCTGCACAAGGTTTCCCCATGGGTCATTAAAATGGAAGAACAGATCCTGCGAATTTGGCCGGAATATTTTGGAAAGATACCCTAGTCCTAATTTTTGAAGCGACTCGTGGGATTGGTTGATATCAATGCTTTTTATTTTCATGGCATTTATCCCTAAATCTCCCAATAGAATAGGGTTCTCGGGAGGATTTGGAACTCGATCTTTGAATTGCCAGATTTCCAAACCGCCCCCACCGCGCATGTTCAGTGAAAGATACGCATCCCTTCTTTCTGGTTTGCCATCCGTATATCGTGTCATTAGACTGGCCGTAGCCTCATCATGGAACAGGAGAATATCAAAACCTAAGTGCTTACGGTACCAGTTAAACACCTCTTTGGCATTGGAGACACCTATGCCTATTTGTTGTATGCCGTTTATGATTACATCCATTAGGAAACACGAAGTAATCTATCGTGTAAGTATTTTAATTTCTTACCGGGATATCCCAAATTAAAAAGTGCGACCAGTAATAAATTGGATAGGTTAACCCTTACGTAGGAGTTTTTTTCATATTTACGTGCAGATACGATAAGGTCGTTCTGAACGATTCTATAAGGTACCTTGTTCTTTTTCATCCTTTTAAAGAACTCAAAATCCTCCATTAATAGTTGTTCCTCATTAAACCTACCCAAGTCTTCAAAAACTGACTTACGTATAAATAAACACTGGTCTCCCCCACCCGTAAAAATGCTATCCTTTCCCGTGAAAGAGGCATTCATCCTTAAAAAGAAATTTTCTTTGTCGAACTTATAGGAAAAAAAGCCGGCATCATATCCACTTTTAATGGTCCTTTGGATGTCGTTCAAAAAAGATTTTGGCGGTCTTACATCGGCATGCAAGAAAACCAAAATATCACCATTGGCAATTTTTGAAGCTTCGTTCATCTGCGATGCCCTACCCTTCTTTGTACAATTTAAAAACCGCACTTCGGTACTATCCTCAGCTTTGGGACTATAATTGCTTTCTGGAGACAAAGCAACTATTATTTGGCTAGCATCAATACCTTTCAACCAAGAAAGCTCGTTTATCAAGTTTCTTAAATTATCCTTCTCCTTGTGCACAGGAATGATTATGCTCGTCATAGATGTTATTCTTGGGGGGGCGTGTTAATCTCAGACCAAAGGCTTAAAATTTGATGTTATGCAAATCTCCCGTTAAATCTACGTAATAAGTATGAATAGGGTTTCAAAATTATATAATTAAGGAGTGTTCTTTGGTAAAACGGTTTACGTAAAAACCATGAAAGTTTCAATTCTTTTTCCGACTCATTTTCCAAACCTATAGCGTTATCTTTACGTAAGTTCTAACGAACAAATACAGCTCGCATTATGAATAAGTATTCTATCCCATCTCTACTGCTAATGGTATTCTTAGCCTTTGGAAACTATATGACGGGCCAAAGAAATGCCTCCTCGGATGTTAATTTCCATGAGCTTTCGGAAGATTTGGTTAGGCGGGTAAAAATGGATAAAGACACAAAGGAAATCCAAGAAACCTTGGCAAATACTACAATCAAGGAATTGGGGAGAAAACTGGACTCTGATGCCAAAAAATTGGCTTTCTGGGTTAATATTTATAATGGGTTCGTTCAAGTTATTCTAAAAGATAATCCGGATTTGTACAATAATAGGGGTAGTTTCTTTAAAAAAGAGCAAATAAATATTGCAGGGGAAATGATTTCTTTCGCAAAAATAGAACATGGTCTCATTAGAAAGTCTCAATGGGAATATGGTTTGGGAATGATCAGGAAATGGTTTCCAAACAAATTCGAACGTAAATTGCGTGTTGATGAAAGGGATTATCGGATTCATTTTGCCCTAAACTGCGGTGCTAAAGACTGCCCCCCAGTGGCGATTTATGAATGGGAACGTTTGGATGAGCAGTTTGATGAGGGAACTAAGCGGTATCTGGAACGGACAACGGACTACAATAGCGAGAAGAAAGAAGTAGCGGTCACCTCTTTATTCAATTGGTTTCGAGGAGATTTTGGCTGTAAAAGTGGAGTGAAGGATATATTGAAGAACTACGGGTTAATCCCCACAACAAAAGGAATAGACGTTACTTATAAAAACTACGATTGGACCTTAGATCTAGATAATTTCATAGACCTCTAAATTTAGAATGCCCATTATAGAAAAAGCCCTCTAAATACCAACCCTTTGTAGAAAAAAAATGTTATCATTTGTATCATAAAGTGCTAGGAGTCCAAAATTGGATTTGGTTCCTCCCCCTTTGCCAATTTCATTCGAATTATCCAAAAGCCCCCGGTTCCGGTTCCAATACATGGTAACCATCAAACCCATAACCCAAACCAAGGGAAAACTTTGGTAGAAGTTCCCGATATGCCCCTAAGCGGAATCTTGGAGAATCCGCTGTATACGTTTCTCTATTATCCGCTTCTGAATTTATCCCTACCAAAAATGGTTATAGAAATATTTATAATACCCTAGCCCCCTTTTAACCGCCATTTATCTTCATTAGAATAGAGCTCATAGGGTACGAACAATAGGAATTGTTTTTTATGGTGAGCGTTAGACCTCATTGAATTGAGTATGGTCCAGTGGTTACTTCATCACCGGGCATGCTAAAGGTAGAAAGTCCCAGTACACCATATCCTAAACCGGTTTCCGGCAAGTAAAACACTACTGGAAGCACGTTGACTTTAAAATTTTTGATGGTTTGGATGGTACCATTACTCTGTTGTGGGGCTTGCCCCTTGAGTACCGTGTTTCCCGTCAAAAAGAACAGGAAACAAGTACAAATGCCTTCTTTAACCATGCTTCCAATGTAATAACTTCCGTTTACTATTACCTGTTTTTTTGAAGTAAATACTAACGAGAATGGTAAATTTGCACTGGAAATAAAAATACGTTCCCTTTGGTTTTACCATGACCAGTTTTCGCTATCTAAAAATATTGTTCATTGCCATTTTCGTTGGTCTTGGTGCGCTCTCGGTAACCGTCTTGGACAATCTTAAATTTTCTTTTGATTTTAGTCAATTTTTTCCAGAAGAAGACCCGGACCTTTCCTTTTATAACGATTTTGTGGAGGAATTTGGTACGGACGATAATTTTTTGCTCATCGCCTTAGTAAATGATTCCACGGTCTTTGATCAAGGGTTTCTAAATCGGTTTCATGCTTTTGCAACCGAAAGTCAGGGTTTTAATCATGTAACCGGAAGTTCTTCTTTGACTACCTTATCCTATCCGTTAAAGACATCGTTTGGCTATACGGCACTCCCCGTCATCCATAGGGATGATTCCGCTCAATATAAAAAGGACTGGAAAAAACTAAAGGAAGATTCTCTTTTCATCAATGTCTTGATCGATGAAAAATCAAAATCTTTAGTGGTCGCCTTGCAAACCGAGGACAACTTGGACTACAAGGAATCCGAGGTGTTACTTGGCCAGATACGAAGTTCTTTAAGCGAACATCAGCTTGATAATTACCATATTTTGGGTAGGGCTTTTTTTTATGAAGCCATAGTAGAAATGCAAAAGAGTGAGGTGTTGAAGACGACCATAGTCGCCTCTATCCTGGTATTCATAATTCTGTTATTGGTATACCGCAGTGTTCCCGTTGTTTTGATTTCGGTTTTTTCAATAAGCATGTCCCTGTTGCTTTTTTTAGGGCTGCTCTCCATTCTGGGAAAAGAACTTAATGCACTGGCGGCTTTCTATCCCGTTCTCATGCTTATTGTAGGCACCTCGGACGTAATACATGTAACGGACAGTTTTATTCGCAAGATTCAAAGTGGCACGGACCGATATGTGGCCATTCTTGCTTCGTTAAAGGAGGTCGGTATGACCACGCTCCTCACCTCTGTTACCACGGCCATTGGGTTCATTACACTATTATCCTCAAGACTGGTAAGTATCCAGGATTTTGGCATCAATGCAGCCCTGGGGGTCATTGTGGCGTACATTACCGTAATTTTTTTAACGGGTTCCTTATTGATAACCATGCCCGAAAAGAAGTTAATTGGCCGTAAGAGCGTCTCTAAAAAATGGAGCCGCTATTTATTGGCCATCAATATATTCACTAAAAAGTATCCTAATCCTATCATCTATGGCACCGTAGCGTTCACACTTGCCTGTCTGTTGGGCATCTACCTCATTGGTACGAACTACGAATTCAAACAAACACTTCCTAATAATAGCCAGATTGCGGCCGATTTTGAGTTCTTTCAAAAAAACTACGCTGGATTCCGTCCGTTAGAAATAGCCATTATAGCGAAAGATGATTATAAAGTGACGGACTTTATCGCTGCCAAGGAAATTGAGAAATTAAACCTTTACCTAAAGGGAATTAAGAGTATCGGGAACTTACAATCCTCTAATTTGGCATACAAGGTGATGCATAAGGCCAACAACCTGAACAAATCCCAATTCTTTGCCTTGCCAAATGACGAGGGTACTTTTGAACGTTATAAGAAGGATGCTAAAAAATTGGTGCGGAAACATTTTGATGGGTTCGTAAATTCAACAGAAACAAGGGCACGTATTAATGGACGGTTACAAGATGTAGGTACCGATAGCTTGAAAACCATTTATACCCAAATAAGCGGTTTTGCTTCAACCCATTTAGATACGACCGTAGTTACGGCTAAAGTAACCGGAAAGAGCATGTTGTTGGACAAAAATTCCGAATACATACGCAGTAGCCTTCTGGAAGGGCTGTTCTATGGCCTATTGCTTATTGGTATTATAATGGCTTTGGTCTTTAGGGATTTTAAAATGTTCCTGATTTCCTTAGTACCCAATATGCTGCCGATTATGTTCGCAGGTGCTATACTAGGATTTTTGGGGATTCCGCTAGAAGCCTCTTTATCGGTAGTGTTCGCCATAGTTTTTGGGATAGCCGTAGACGACACCATTCACTTTTTGGGTAAATATAAATTAGGTATTTCTCAAGGTCTTACGAAAGAAAAAGCAATTGAAAGGACATTCTCACATACGGGAAGAGCATTGGTAATAACTACCATTATTCTATTTTTCGGCTTTATGGTACTGCTGTTTTCCATTCACCAACCGAGTATAACCATTGGTTTGATAATAAGCGTAACCCTTGTAACCGCACTCATTCTGGACCTCTTATTACTACCGGTCCTTTTAAGAAAATTTATAAAGTAAGCAGTTAGAATATACTTTATTCGCGGTTTAGCATTTTTTTAAGGGAACGGTGTGCTACAATACTTTTACCGACCATTAGAACCATTACTGTTATCCACAAAAAGAAGAGAAGGTATTCCATAACTTTAAGAATTAAAGTGGTCTATTATTGGTTAAATTCATTTCTGATTTTAAGCTAGTTGGGGCTGCTCAAAATACGATATTATGCATTTGGTCGATAAATATATACATTTCATCCATACAAGTCTTAATAAAAGCATAATTTTCGATGAACTGCATCTAAATGAAAACGCCACGATCATAAAATCGTGGCGCATCAAAAAAACAATCCAACCTAAAACCATCCAGGATAAAACCCAAAATGTGGGGAGGGCAGGTAATTACAAATCCTGGATCTGTTTTTTCATATTGGGCCCTAGTTCATATATAGCCCCGATCAATTCTCCTTTTAACGCAGCTACCTTTTCTAGATTTCCATTCGCTTTATAAACCTCAGCGGCTTGGTACAAAAGGGTAGGTTCAAAGGTTTTTCCATCAACATGTTCCTTGACAATCTCTTCAGCCTTTACCCTGTCGCCCTTTTTAAGGTAGGTATAGGCCAACCAGCTATAGGATTCTGCAGTTGGTCTATTTCCGACTTCCTTTTTGGCTAATTCTAAGGCTTTGTCATATTGTTTGGTTTCCTCCAAGTACAAGCTAACATTGTAGGCGTTGTACATGTCCCCGTAAGCAGGATTCTCGATTGCCAAAAAATACTTATCCAAATTTTCTGACCTCTTATAATCATCATTGAGGTAATCTGCAATTTCCGCTTTCAACAAATAATAATCTGGCGCATTGTACCTTTTCGTAACCGAATCCAATATGCGCATGGCTTCTTCAGGATTGTCGTCGTTAGAAAATGCTATCCATGCAATACCTTTTTTTGCGTAGGCATTTGTTGGGTCCAATTCCAAGGTTTTTAAGTAATGGTTATAAGAATCCTCTATTCTACCGGCATGCCCATAATAATCGGCTAAATTGGTAAAGCTCCAAATCATCAATGCTTTGTTTTTGGAGGATTCTGCCTTCTCTTTGGCCTTCTCCATAAATTTTATAGTGGTATCTAAATCTCCCTTATAATCGTTCCATTTGGAAAGTCGAATTAGATAACCAAAATCTGACATGTTCTTAATGCTGTCCAGATATTTTTCCGCTAACTCATAGTTTCCGAGTTCCATGTGCAAATCGAAAAACAAGCTTTTAGAATCGGTGCCGTGGCTCCCTAAATCCTCAGCTTCTTTTGCAAGAGCCAAGGCCTCGCGAAAACGATGCTGCGAAATATAGTTTCTAGCTAGTGCCCTTCTATATCCAGATTTGCCAATGTTTGCTATTTCCACCGCTTTGGTAAGTGCTTGTTCTTCTTTTTTTAGATACTTGATGTCTCCCGTTTTTTTGAAGTATCTCGAATATTCCCCGGCTACATTTGCAAAGCTTAATAGCTGTACGCTATCCGGTTTTATCTTTGAGTTCCACAATTCAAAATACTTTGAGGTTGTTTTTACTTCATCAGCAACTAAGTATTTATCATAATCTTCTTTACTGGCAATATTCTCGTCTTTTTTTGAGCTACAGGAAAGAAGCAGTAAAATTGAATATATATATATTATAGCTTTCATTAGTTTTTTTTGGATATAAGCTTCATTTTAAAATAATAGGGGAGAGCGTTTAAACCCTCCCCTATACTCCTTTTTCATAGACTATTCAGGAGCCCCTATGTACGGGAATGTTGTTGTTATGTTTTCAGCGGTAAGACCAACTCCGTCGGTTACCAATTGTGGAAAACCGCCTTCACCGTTAAAACGCGCTCCGTCTCCACCTCCGAATAAAAGGATTAAGGAAACATCAATAACGTCATCTTGTAAAGTTCTCCCAGTAAGACCTATGGCACCCTCGTAATTAGGACCACCGGAACCTGGGTTAAAATAGGTAGTTGGTGCGTTTGGAGCAACCTCTAAAACATCCGTTGCCAATACCGTAGTCAAAAGTGCTGCATCAACAGGGTTGTTCGTAAAGCCGTCATTCTCAGGACCGTTCAGAATATCACCTAAAATATTAGGCTGGTAATCAACGTCATCCGCAGTTAAACCCAAAGCAATTGCATAAGCATCATGTAACGCCTCTAACCTTGCTTGATAACCTGCTTGAAAGGTAGCACCTTGTTCAGAAGGTATGGACATGTTATGTGCATTTTTAGTATCATCGTCACCACCGAATACGGTATTAATACCTGGTCTGCCCATATAATCCGATTGAGCGAAGGTTCCAGTAAAATCTGGCATTTCCATTCCTGTTTCGCAGGGAGTACAACTTCCTCCACAATCCACTCCGGTCTCATCACCGTTCATTAGCCCATCGTCGCATGTTACCATCGCCATTGGTGGGGTAAAATCATCATCATTATTACATGAGGACAAAACTGCTACCGTACAAAGCGATAGTAACATATATTTTATACTATTTGGTTTCATATTTTCTAATTTTTTAATATTCCTTAATTATTGTTTTACGTTTGTAGTTAACCAAGTCTTATAAACCGGTACACCGATTGCGTTCACTGCGTCCTCTCCTGTAGGTTCTCCCAACATACTATTAGGAATCTCCACAACGATTGACATGGTGTTGGCACCATCAAAAGTATCCTCACCTGGTACGTTAAAACCTGAGTTGTCTTCCATAGACGGAGCCAAAACTTCATTGAATCGGAAAAAATCAAAGAAAAAAGCATCCTGTCTTGGTCCAGCAAAAAGTGAAACACCATCAGCAGTAGTCTCTACTACCTCCATATCACTTGAAATATCAACTGAACCCAGAGGAGAATTTACCAATACCGTACCGTTTAATCCAGTTGCACTAGGTGCTGCAGGACCAAAGAAGTACATTTTACCATCCCTAGGGATAGCTTGGATGACTAAATCCTCTACCAAGTTTCCATCTGTATCGATGTTAATTTCCGTCAACACGTTTTCATCAAACGTTCCGTAAGGTAATCCGTCCACGACATTTGTCTGAAGGTCTACGATAAATACGGTGTTATCCGAGCCTTCTGTGGGTTCAAAAGCATAAAAATCGGCAATATCCGCTGTGGTTCCCATGGTACCCGGCGCATCAATGTGATCTGCCGCCACCAATAAGGCCCCTGCTATGGCTACTGCCCCAAGGCCAAATAATAATTTTGATTTTTTCATTCTTCTTTTAATTTTTAGA
>CAJQMW010000073.1 GCA_905479535.1 uncultured Maribacter sp.
GAAGAAGTAGAAGTAAAAGATGTATCAATTGCTTCCGAGCAAAATTGCAATGCTATTGATGAGAAAAAGATTGCTAAAGGGGTAGTTGTCGTCGTTTCTAACATTAATGAACATGTTATACTGTTGTACGGTATCCGGCTCTTGAAAAGTAAATTGTAGCGTATCCTCTTTGTTCCATACGCCACCGCTGAGCACTTGGTATTCTGTTTTAACGATATCGGTTTTGCATGATGCGAAGACCAAGAATACTACTATTACATATGCAGTACTACGCATTCCGCTTATTCCTTCTTTTGTTGTTGGAATTTTTTCTTCTGTTCCGGTTCTTGTTCCTTTTATTCTTACGTTTAGGCTGGTCAAATCGCGTAAGGCTATCTTGACCCACAACATTTTCAAAAACCACTTTTTCCTCAACAGGGTTCTCTAAAGCGTACATTTCCAAGCTGGCAACTTTTTCTTTCTTTTTGTTCCTTGCCAAAATCTCATTCACTTGATCCTTGGAAAGTACATGCCAGTTGCCGGGCTCGTCTTTATAGGAAAACCATAACATTTCCTTGAAGATGTCCGTCTTCTGACAAAATGCCAATCCTTTCTCGGTAAACAGCTTCGTGTCCTGTGATGGAAAATCCTTTAAAGCATCCAGATAAACATCCAGTTCGTAATTGAGGCAGCATTTAAGCTTTCCACATTGTCCGGCCAATTTTTGGGGATTTAAAGAAAGTTGCTGGTACCTGGCGGCCGATGTACTTACGGACCTAAAATCCGTTAACCATGTAGAACAGCAAAGTTCCCTTCCACAAGACCCGATACCGCCCAAACGCTGAGCTTCCTGCCGGTAACCGATTTGCCTCATTTCTATGCGGATACCAAAGGCTTTGGCCATGTCCTTTATAAGCTGTCTGAAATCCACGCGCTCCTCTGCCGTATAGTAAAAGGTAGCTTTGGAGCCATCCCCTTGAAACTCGACATCAGAAATCTTCATCTGTAATTTCAGGATAATCGCAATCTCCCTAGCGCGCTTTTTTATTTCCTCCTCTCGGTTACGGCATTTCTGCCAGATGTCTATATCCTTTTGAGATGCTTTTCTGTAAACCTTCGGGAAATCTTCCGTCTTAAAATCAGCCTTTTTACGCTTCATTTGAACGCGCACCAGCTCCCCCACCAAGGTGACCATTCCTATGTCATGGCCAGATTGCGACTGTGTGGCCACAACATCCCCAATAGAGAGTGAAAGATTCTCCGTGTTTTTAAAAAATTCTTTTCTGCTATTCTTAAACCGGACCTCAACGAATTCAAATGGTTTTTCTCCGTTGGGAGGTGCCATATTGGAAAGCCAATCGAAAACTGTCAGTTTATTGCAACCATCTGTACCGCAAGTCCCATTATTCTTGCATCCCTTTGGTTGTCCACCCTTATCGGTAGAACAACTACTACAACCCATATTTTATATATTGACTCCGAATAAAATTAAATTTTATCGGAAAAAGGTTCATAAAAACTTAAGAGCCTGTTTAGGATTTTGTGATTGGAATTTTTATAGGTCATTTTTTAGACCTTTGAGGCGAAATTTTAGAGCATAGCCTTAAGCTACGGTCTAAAATTTTAACGACGAAGGGCGGAAAAAGGGTCATAAAGAAACAATCAACAAAATTTTAAATGGGCTCTAGAAGTAAAGATACTATTTTTTTAGCGCGATGTAAAGGCAAATTGTTGGCGCCAGCATTCAGTTAGTGGTAAAAATGCCTACTTTTTAAATTTCAACACCTCAGAACGTCCCTTTTTAAAAATCTTGTTACTGACCTCTTTGCCTTTCCGTAATTTTTTTTGCTCCTCATAAGGCAAGGCATGTATTTCCTTGCAGGAATCGGAACAACAGCTATGCATTTTTTCGGCACAAGATTCACATTGTATGAACAACAAATGGCAAGCCTCGTTCGCACAGTTTACATGTTCATCGCAGGGTTCTCCGCACTGATGGCATTTGGCAATTACATCTTCGCTAATTCGCTCTCCCCGCCTATGGTCAAAAACAAAATTTTTGCCCATGAACTTATTCTCCAAATTTTTAGCTTCGACCTGTCTTGCATATTCAATTATCCCTCCTTCCAATTGATAGACTTGCTGAAATCCCTTGTGTTTATAATAGGCACTGGCCTTTTCGCACCGGATACCTCCCGTACAATACATGACCAACTTTTTATCCGCTTTATGATTGGCCAAGTCTTTTTCAATGATGTCCAAAGAGTCCCGGAACGTATCCACATCCGGAGTAATGGCATTTTTAAAATGCCCTATCTCGCTTTCATAGTGGTTTCGCATATCGATCAACATCGTATCAGGATCATCAATAAGTTGATTAAACCTTTCAGCATCAACGTGGATTCCCTTGTTGGTTACGTCAAAAGTGGCATCGTTCAGTCCATCCGCGACGATCTTGTTACGGACCTTCACTTTTAATTTTAAAAAAGACTTGTTGTCCTGTTCTATGGCGATGTTCAAGCGAACATTTTCCAAGAAGGGAATACTGTCCAGATGTGCTTTAAAGATTTCGAAAGCGTCCGCAGGAACCGATAATTGCGCATTTATGCCTTCATGGGCCACGTATATGCGCCCAAGGACATCCAGTTCGTTCCAGTGAACGAATAAATGATTTCTGAAGATTTCGGTATTGCCAATATGTGCATACTTATAGAAAGAGATCGTAAGGCGTTCTTTTCCCGCCTCCTCAATTAATGCCGCTCTTTCCTTTGCACTTAAAGTATTGTACAGTTGCATGCTATACTAATAGTTAAGTTAAAGAATAGTTTAAAGTGCAAAAATAGTGAAAATCAAAAAGACACCATGGACACGTGATATTGACTTGCCCTCCCAAGAAAAGAATTCGTTTAACGCATAGAGGATTCAGTACAACATAAAAAAGAGTCTCAGATTTACCAAGACTCTTTATTGGCTATTCCATTTTTTTCTTCTTCATAGCATTCTTTAAGAATACTTAAAAAAGGAACTAGCCATCGCTGCCTGTTGCCACTAAAAACAACAGATTATAACACACTAACCAATCTTCTATTTTTTTAATAGATGCTGAATTTCACAAAGGGTTGCGTTATGTAATACATTATTATTCTTTTCCAAAAAGAAATATTAATTTAGCGTTCCGTAAAAATTTCAGAAAAGTGCTTAGGATTAGGTCAATTGATGATTTTTACGACCACTCCATAAGGTGTGGTAAATAGAATGTTTTAAAAAATAACAGATGAGCTCGGAGAAAGATGCAAAATTAAAGGCCCTAAAACTTACGTTGGACAAGATGGACAAGACCTATGGAAAAGGTGCCGTAATGAAGATGGGCGATAGTGTGGTGGCCGATGTGGAGGTTATCCCCTCTGGTTCTTTAGGACTTGACATTGCTTTAGGAGTAGGCGGATATCCAAGGGGCAGGGTTATCGAAATATATGGTCCGGAATCTTCCGGTAAAACAACGTTGACCCTTCATGCCATTGCCGAGGCTCAAAAAAATGGCGGTATAGCGGCCTTCATTGATGCAGAGCATGCTTTTGATCGTTTCTATGCGGAAAAATTAGGGGTAGATATTGACAATCTTATTATTTCTCAACCGGATAACGGGGAGCAAGGCTTGGAAATTGCGGATAATTTAATCCGTTCTGGAGCTATAGATATCGTGGTCATAGATTCTGTTGCCGCGTTAACTCCAAAAAGTGAAATTGAAGGTGAAATGGGCGACTCCAAAATGGGACTGCACGCCCGTCTTATGTCCCAAGCACTACGAAAGCTTACAGGCTCCATAAGTAAAACACATTGTACGGTAATATTCATAAATCAACTACGGGAAAAAATCGGTGTTATGTTCGGGAATCCGGAAACAACTACGGGTGGTAACGCCTTAAAATTTTATGCTTCCGTACGATTGGATATTAGAAGATCTACCCAAATAAAAGATACGGACGGCAACGTGAGGGGTAACAAGACCCGTGTAAAAGTCGTAAAGAACAAAGTGGCCCCGCCTTTTCGTACGACAGAATTCGATATCATGTACGGAGGAGGTATTTCCAAAGTCGGAGAAATCATCGATTTGGGCGTGGAATATGAAATTATTAAGAAAAGTGGTTCTTGGTTCAGTTATGGCGACACGAAACTAGGTCAGGGAAGGGATGCCGTTAAAGCATTGCTTTTAGACAACCCAGAGCTTTTTGAAGAGTTGGAAGGAAAGATAAGGGAAGCTATTGATGCGCTTCAAACTTAAAAAATAGAAGTACTCCCTTGTTTTAGTTCTTGTACGCAACCTTTCCCCTTTCTTCGCATCTATAAGGTAAAGTATTAGTATGAAGGGGAACGTTATTATTTTCTTGTTTGCGTGTACGGTGCTACTGTTCGGTGGTTGTTCCATAGACGACCAACCTAATTTTCACTTT
>CAJQMW010000074.1 GCA_905479535.1 uncultured Maribacter sp.
TACATGTAGTAGAGGACAAACACTATTACGAAATCCCAGATTCCCTTTTTAATAGGGAGATGCTCATGGTTAGTCGCATCTCCAAAACAGCCTCAAAAATTGGTTTTGGTGGTGGAAAGATCAATACTCTGGTTTTACGCTGGGAGAAGAAAGATAAAAAGTGCTCCTTAGGGTAGTTTCACATGACGTGGTAGCAGCGGACTCCCTTCCTCTTCATGAGGCCGTGGTAAATTCAAATTTTGAACCCGTGCTCTATGCTTTCGATATCAAAGCTTTTAAAAAGGATTCCTTGAATCCCGCAACGGTCATTGAGGTAGACGATATCTTCACGAAAGACACGAAAGCCTTTGGTATGCCAGAATCCCATAGAAAAAGATATAAAGTTTCCCGTTTGGATGATGACCGTAGTTTTATAGAGGATATTAAAAGTTACCCATTGAACGTAGAAGCACGTCATGTAAAGACCTATTTGGCCGGGGAAGCGCCCAGTAATGGCAGCTTGGGCTCCATATCCTTGGAGATTAACAATTCTATGGTGCTGCTTCCAAAAGAGCCCATGAAGAGACGGTATTTTGATCGGCGTGTAGGCTGGTTCGCAAGAGGACAGGTCGACTATGGTCTGGATGCCCAAGAAAGCAAGACCATCAATTTTTTAGATCGATGGAGACTTGAAGTAAAGGATGAGGATATTGAAAAATTTAAGAACGGAGAACTTGTTGAACCAAAAAACAGATAGTCTATTACGTAGACCGGGCCACTCCGAAGCAATGGGTGCCTTTCATTAAGAAGGGAATAGAGGATTGGCAGGTGGCGTTTGAAGCCGCTGGCTTCAAAAATGCCATCATTGCAAAGGACCCGCCAACTAAAGAGGAGGACCCCGAATGGTCCCCAGAGGATGTTCGGTATTCCGTAGTGCGTTACCTAGCATCACCCATACCCAATGCCAACGGACCACACGTTAGTGATCCCAGAAGTGGTGAGATTTTGGAATCGGATATTAATTGGTACCATAATGTAATGACATTGTTAAGGAACTGGTTTTTCGTTCAGACCGCTGCCATAAATCCGGATGCCCAAGGAGTCGCATTTGACGATGAAGTAATGGGTAGGCTGATTCGTTTCGTATCATCACACGAGGTGGGACACACTTTAGGTCTTCCACACAATATGGGAAGTAGTGTTGCCTACCCAGTTGATTCTTTGCGATCGGCGAGTTTCACTAAAAAGTATGGCACAGCGCCATCAATCATGGATTATGCCCGTTTCAACTACATAGCACAACCGGGGGATGATGGCGTAGCCTTGATGCCAGATATTGGAGTATATGACAAGTATGCCATACAATGGGGCTACAAGCCTATTTTGGACAAAACCGCCGAAGAGGAAAAAACTATTTTAAATGAATGGATATTGGAGCACGCCGGAGATCCGTTATACCGCTTCGGACATCAGCAATTAGGCGACATTGTAGACCCGAGTTCACAAACCGAAGATTTGGGCGATGACGCGGTCAAGGCCAGCACCTATGGCATCGCGAATTTAAAACGAATCATTCCAAAACTAGTCGAATGGACCAAAGAAGATGGTAAAACTATGACGATCTAGAAACCTTGTATTGTCAAGTCTTGTCCCAATAAAATAGATATATGGGCCATGTGTCCAACAATATTGGTGGGGTTTACGAGCACCATAAGACGTATGAGCAGGAGGGTGCCGTATACACTCCTGTATCCAAAGAGCGCCAGGCCAATAGCATGGCCTTTCTTCAAGAGCAGTTGTTCCAAACACCGGAATGGATGCTAAATCAAGATATATTCGGTAAAATACAGTATTCGGGATTCGTGGAAAGAGTGCGCTCCATGCAAGAAAGGACCTTAAACAATACACTCAGCTTGGGGAAAATGGCCCGACTTATTGAGAACGAGACCGCCAATGGTTCCGATGCCTATTCACTAATTACCATGATGAGCGATTTAAGAGAAGGAATCTGGTCCGAATTATCCTCCGGACGCAAGATAGATACCTACAGAAGAAACCTTCAAAAAGCGCACATAGACCGTTTGGCCTATTTAATGACCGCTGAAAACCAGAAAAAGAAACCTGATTTTGGAGGTTATCAAAAATCTACTGTGGTCAATACGAGTCAGTCCGATATCCGCTCATTGGCACGCGCGGAATTGAATATTCTTAAAAGGAATATCAAAAATGCCATAGCGCGCACATCGGACAGGATGAGTAAATATCATTTACAGGATGCAGAGGAACGCATCAACATGATATTGGACCCAAAATAAGGGTTCTTGAAAAACTTGTTTTTAAAACCATATCGACGAAAAGCAACTATCGTCGATAAACAGTTTTGCCAAACCACATACAAAGATATCTTGCCATCAAAAAAAGCCCATTTCACAACAATGGTCTTTTTTTTGTTTCAATAAGGTATAGTTTAGGATTGAATTTAAAAACCCCCAATCATGAGCAATAAACTAAAAAGCCTGATATACCTAAGCTGTTTTTTACTGGCATCCATAGCATATACCGTTACGGAAGAAAAGGTAGAGGAATTCTCCCATACTGAGGAATTGGCCGAGGCGGATATCGTCATACAGCCATTTGACGAAAATTCAGATCGAACGGAAACAGAATAATTAACCAAACTACCCAAATCTAGAGCACGGCCCAGGCCGTGCTTTTTTGTTTTAGTACCATCTCCTCACCGTTAACAATTTCCTAAAAACCCTTATGGAATTAAACCATTGCCTAAAAACTGGGTCATAAGTGTGTAATCAATAAAAGTTAATAACATGAAAAAATTAGTGATAGTAGCCCTTTTGTTATCAGGTTTGACAGCAATGGCGCAAAAAGAAGAAAGGAAAGATCGGCAGAACTCCAAGAAGGACTTAACTCCGGAGCAGATGGCCACCCTACAAACAAAAAAAATGACCTTAGCGCTGGATTTGAGCGATGCACAGCAAGCAAAAATGAAAACGCTATTTGCCTCCAATGCTGCGGAGCGCAAGGCTAAAATGGAGGCGCATAAAGCGCGTAAGGAAAGTGGGGAGAAAATGACTTCCGAAGAGCACTATAAGATGCAAAACGAGCGATTAGACCATCAAATTGCACAAAAGAAAGAAATGAAAGCGTTGCTAAACGAGGATCAATTCGCCAAATGGGAAAAAATGCAGCATAGAAGAGGCAAGCACAGAAAGGGAAAATGGAGAGAACGAAAAGATAAAGAAGGCAAGAAAAGCGAAAGATAGTTTTAATTGGATTGTTTAGTTAGGTTAGATGAGAGGAGCCCTGCAAGTTTGCAGGGTTTTTTTATTCTTTTATCCTTAACTTGTTTTTGATGAAAGTTGAAATTATAAATGAAAATTTGAACCCTTGAAAATGAAAACCGAGCCAAATGATTTCAAAATCGATTTTTTAGATCATGTAGCCATTCTTGTAAAAGATTTAGAGGTTTCGGCAGCCTGGTATGAAAAAGTATTAGGGTTAAAAAAGTATCAATTACAGAAATGGGTGCCTTTTCCCATATTTATGCTTTCCAATAAATCAGGAGTTGCCCTTTTTCCTGCAAACCTCAATGATGAAAGGCTAGATAGGAATTCTAAAAATATTAAAATAGACCATTTTGCTTTTAATGTGACCCCTGCAAATTTTGAAAAAGCGCAGCGAAGGTATACTGCACTCGACATAAAATACACCTTTAAAGACCATCATTATTTTCATTCAATCTATACCAAAGACCCAGATGGTCACACTGTGGAGTTAACTACTTTGGTTGTCGACGGAAAGACATTCTACAGATAAATTACTTCTTCATTCCAATATTTAATATCCAAAATGGTCGATTAACATCGTCATTTTTTGTTACCTTCAAAAATTGTAGCGTTACCAAAAAACAACCATCATCAAATGAAAACAATGACATGCAAACAATTGGGAGGTGCGTGCGAAGAATCCTTTACTGCCAATACCTTTGAGGAAATAGCAGAAATGAGTAAGAAACATGGCACAGAAATGTTTAAAAAAGGAGATAAGGCACACTTAAAGGCCATGGGCGAAATGAAAACCTTGATGAAGTCACCAAATGCCATGCAGGCATGGTTCAAGAACAAAAGATTCGTTTTTAACTCCCTACCGGAAAATGAAGATTCTTAAGCTCATCCTCATATTTCTTTTGGCTGCAATCATGCTCTTCGGGGCTTTCAACCATATTTACGCTCCTGAGGTCTATGCCGCATTCATTCCCGAATTTTTTCCAGAAAATTTAGCGAATATTTTATCCGCTATTACGGAGGGCATTATCGGTATTGCGCTTATTGTTCCAAAGTATCGAAGATGGGGTGGATTAGGTTTCTTTCTACTTATGATTGTTTTTCTGCCGATTCACATCTGGGACCTTACCAAAGAAATCCCGGCGATTGGCTCCAAACTTGCAGCGGCTATTCGTTTGGTGGTCCAATTCTTGTTTATTGCCGCTGGATGGTGGATTTATAAAACAAGTCCGACTACTACTTAAAACCTTATGCTTTCCAAAGCCGAAATAGTATCATCTAAATCCTCATAACTAAGGGCATCGTTCAAAAAATAGCTTTCAAAAGCTGATGGTGGCAGATAAATCCCTTGGGCCAGCATACCGTG
>CAJQMW010000075.1 GCA_905479535.1 uncultured Maribacter sp.
AGGGATTGGCGTTGCTGATCATGTACCAACGTGTGGCATCGGCACCATGTTCGTTCATGGTCTCGAACGGATCTACCGCGTTCCCCAAACGTTTGGACATTTTTTTGCCCTCTTTATCCAATACAAGACCGTTGGAAACTACATTTTTATAAGCGACCGAATCAAAAACCATAGTTCCTATGGCGTGTAGAGTGTAAAACCAGCCTCTCGTTTGGTCCACGCCTTCGGCAATAAAATCTGCCGGAAAGGTTTTTCCCGTATCTATCAAATCTTTGTTTTCAAACGGGTAATGCCACTGTGCATAGGGCATGGAGCCGCTATCGAACCAAACATCTATTAAATCCGCTTCGCGCTTCATAGGTTTACCCAAAGCAGAAACCAAAGTAATTTGGTCTACGATGTTTTTATGTAGATCTATTTTATCGTAATTCTCTTCGGACATATCACCCACTGCGAAATCTTCGAAAATATCCCTTTCAAGTACTCCAGCCGAAACTGCTTTTTGCATTTCAGATTTCAGTTCTTCTAAAGAACCAATCATTATTTGCTCCGTCCCGTCTTCGGTGCGCCAAATGGGTAAGGGAATACCCCAATACCGGGAACGGGATAAGTTCCAATCGTTCGCATTGGCAAGCCAGTTACCAAACCTGCCCTCTCCGGTGGCCTTAGGTTTCCAATTGATAGTTTGGTTCAATTCGAACATACGGTCCTTGATGTCCGTGACTTTAATGAACCATGAATCCAGCGGATAATATAAAATAGGCTTATCCGTACGCCAACAGTTGGGATAACTATGAACGTACTTCTCCACCTTAAACGCCTTGTTTTCTTCTTTTAATTTGATGGCGATTTCCACATCGATAGACCTTTCCGGTGCTTCACCATCCTCATAATATTCATTCTTGACATACTTGCCTGCAAATTCCTTTAGTTCCGGTCTGAACTTACCTTGTAAGTCTACGAGCGGAACTGGATTCTTATTTTCATCCAATACTAATAAAGGCGGTACTTCAGGAACAGCCTGTTTGGCAACCAAGGCATCATCCGCTCCAAATGTAGGGGCGGTATGAACGATTCCCGTTCCATCCTCGGTAGTCACAAAATCACCAGCGATTACCCGGAAGGCATTTTCCGCATTTTCATAAGGCAGCACGTAGTCTATAAGTTGCTCATAACGTATCCCGACTAAATCTGACCCTTTTACTTCGGCAATAATCTGATACGGGATTTTTTTATCAGAAGAACTAAAATCGATAAAGTCTTTCTCATCTTCAGCTTCAAAGAATTTACCCATAAACTGCTTACTAACCAAATTTTTCGCCAATACAACATAAATTGGCTTAAAGGTGTATTGATTGAATGTCTTGACCAATACATAATCTATTTTAGGCCCAACCGTTAAAGCGGTATTAGATGGCAACGTCCATGGCGTGGTAGTCCAAGCCAAGAAAAAAGCCTCCCCCGGCCCCTCCAATGGAGGGGTGATGCCGAATGCTTTACAAATATCGTTTTGGGTTCCCACTTTGGGGGTTAGGGGGCTCTTAAATTGTGCTGTAACCGTTGTATCCGTAACATCTTGATAAGTCCCTGGCTGGTTTAACTCATGTGAGCTTAATCCCGTACCGGCTTTAGGGGAATAGGGTTGTATGGTGTACCCTTTATAGATGAGGCCTTTGTCATAAATCTGTTTGAGCAACCACCAAACAGACTCCATATATTTGGATTTGTAGGTGATGTACGGGTCATCCATATCCACCCAATACCCTACTTGCTCCGTCATGGCATTCCATACATGGGTGTAGCGCATGACCGCTTTCTTGCACGCGGCGTTGTATTCCTCAACCGATATCTTACTCCCAATGTCCTCTTTGGTAATTCCCAACTCCTTTTCAACGCCCAGTTCAATGGGAAGACCATGGGTATCCCAACCTGCCTTTCGTTTTACCTGATAGCCTTTCATGGTCTTGTACCTTGGGAAAATATCCTTGATGGTACGTGCCATTACATGGTGTATTCCCGGCATTCCGTTTGCAGAAGGCGGACCTTCGAAGAAAACATAGCTTTCCTTGCCTTCCCTGGAAGAAACACTTTTTTCAAAAATGGCATTCGTTTTCCAGTAGCTAAGAACCTCTTCTGCAACCTTTGGTAAATTTAATCCTTGATATTCTTCGAACTTCATACGAAATGCTTATGGTACTGGGTTTTAAGGCTGCAAAATTATAAAATTTAGATTTAATGAGCCTCTTATTCATTGACCGAAATACGCTAAAAACGTGCGATTATTTATTTTATGGATTTTTTACGTCCAAATAGTGCTTTAAAGCGTATATGTGTTTATAACAATCACTAAAAATCAATAAAATGAAAAAAGTAATTTTAGGTTCAGTACTACTATTGGCATTAAGCATCTCCTTTGTTTCTTGTAGAGAAACTGCGGACAAAGCTCAAAACGCTGCTGAAGAAGCAGGTGAGTCATTGGAAGAAGTCGGTGAAGACTTGAAGGAAGTTGGAGAAGACGCTATGGAAGCCACTGGTGATGCCATAGATAAGGCGGCCGAAGCAACTGGCGAGGCTGTAGATGCAGTAAAAGAAGCCGGTGAAGACGCTATTGAATCCACAAAAAAGGCCGGTGAAGACGTGAAAAATGCTACCAAGGATGCGGCTGACAAGACCGCTGAAAAAGCTCAAGAGGTAAAGGACGCCGTAAAGAACTAAGTAGATCTTCTACAAAGTAAAAAGGCCCGCTATCTAGCGGGCCTTTTTGTTTAAAACTCATACCCCAATCCCAAAATTAGATTACTTCCAGGAGCCACAATTCCAGAAGAATAAGTCCTATAGCGCTGGTTTGTAATATTTTCTAGGCTCAACGAAGCTCTTAAGCGACTGGTGAAATCATATTGGGAACGAAAATTTAAAGTATACCATGATGGGGAATAGGGATTCCCATTTGCATCACTGGCGTAGATATATTCTTTTGACCGTTCGGATAGTGCCAAATCCTCAAATTCCAAGGCACCATTAAAATTCAGAAAAAGATCGGTCTTCAATTTTTGATTTTTCCATAGTACATGAAAATCTCCAAAAGTTGGTGCCGCATGCCGGGCCGGTGAGTCCGTCCCATCCTCCTCCTCTTCTACACCCTTGGTTATCGTAAGGTTAGAAGATAGGGACCAGTGCTCCGTTAAAAAAGCATCCAATCCAAATTCGAATCCATACACATAAGCTTTGGCCGCATTCTGAATGGCCTGTACATTGCTTAGTTCACCGTTATAAATGATTTGAGACATGCCGTTAAAGGTGAAGTTCCTTCGGACAAGGGCATCGACCAAATAGGTATAGAATATGGCTCCTTTCAGAACGACCTTGTCCTTGAAGTTTTTTCGAACCCCAAGTTCCACATTGTAGGCGTACTCAGGTTCCAAATCCGGATTGGGCACTACCACAGCACCCGGTTCGGAATCGAAAATCTTACCGACATCATCTATATTCGGTGCCCTGAAACCTGTAGACCCATTAGCAGTTATCTGTAGATTTTTTTTGGGGAACCAACTAAATCCTATACTGCCCGTGAGTGCTCCCGTACTTAGGTCGGCGTCCTCAAACGGAAAGGAATAAAAAGAAGTGTCGAACAAAGCATCGATCCATATATGGCTATAACGCAGTCCGGACATTAAGGTAAAATTTGGTTTCGCTTTATATTCCCCATTCACATAGCCCGCTAGACTTTTCCAAGTGGAGTTATTCGGGTACCTGGAAGGTGCTCCAGATGTTTCTTCTGTTTGTGTATTGACATCCAAACCGTTGGAATATACTTTATTGAAAATAAATTCCGTACCGTAATATAGCCTAAAGTTCCCGATTTTCTTGTTCTCAAAATCCATGTTCAGGTTCAGCGCATCCACCTTTTCTCGGGTTCGGTTCAGTAAATCGGCATCAAAATTCCTGTTATTTCTACTTTCCTGAAAATGCTGATAGGCTGCGGTCAACTTTAATCCGTCATAGAATTTCCCGCTTCCTCGTTTGTTTAACTGAAGGTTGCCCATGAACCATTTTTGCGGTCCATAATACCATTCCGCCGAACGAAGGCCTTCCCCATCGGGGGATGGTCGAATTAACCGATCATATCTGGAATAATTGGACGTTTCTGAATAGAAAATCCCTAAGTTTAAATCCCATTGCGTACTGGGCTTAAACCTAAGTTTCTGCATGAAATTTAGTTGGTCGTAACCGGTTGGCACTTGTTTCTCCGGACTAGAATTTGTGATAAGAACGTCTTCGCCATTGCTGGTTTGCACATAATTGTTCCTTAAATACGATTCCGGTCCATAACGGCCCATCCGCAAATCTTGAAAATTATTGTAGGTTAAGCTTGTAATCGATGCCCATCTTTTTTTCCCGATACTGATATCCGCATGTATCGTATTTTCCATATTAGCGGATGAAAAGCGATAGTTCCCGTTTCCCGATATGATAAGGCTATCGGTTTGACCGAGCATAGGGGTCTTGGTGTAAAAATTCATAACGCCCCCGATAGCATCACTCCCATAAATTACAGACCCAGGTCCAAAAATGATTTCCGTATTCCTGATCGTAAATGGATCG
>CAJQMW010000076.1 GCA_905479535.1 uncultured Maribacter sp.
CCACCGTTACATCTGGCGTAGCTAACTTTTCGTAAAATCGTTCGTCCCGGTGCAACCAGGAGATTGGTGTTTTATCGCCTTTTCTATTATAAGTTCCATGGCAAACCTGGACATAGGTTTTAAAGGGTCATCATTTATTTCCGAACCCTCCACAACAGGAATCCACTCGTCCAACAGGTTGACCATTAATCTTGCCAGACGCGTTTTTGCCTGTCCTCGTAGGCCTAGCAAATTAATATTATGTCTGGATAGAATGGCGCGCTCCAATTCTGGAATGACAGAATTTTCATAACCCCAAACCCCGACAAAGGTTTCGTCTCCGCTCTTTATCTTCTGGCATAGGTTATCTCGCAATTCATCTTTAATTCTTTTAGTTTTGTAACCTGCTTTTCTTAGTTCCCCAAGGGTGGAGATTTCTTTATGGTTCAATTTCATATTTTATATAATAAGAGCAAAGAAAAAGGAGACAAGAGGTAAGACCTCAAAATAGCTTCCAATCATCTTTTCTCTCGGTTCTACTTTCTTATTCCTTTTCTATTTCAATCTTTTTCGTCTATTGGATTCATAGTCCTCAAAAATCATTTCTCCCAGACCTTTTAATCCCGTAAAAAATGCCTTGCCTTTATTCGCTTCCGTAAAGTGGCGGATAAATTGCATTAAATAGGGGTCTTGGGCAATCATAAAAGTGGTAATCGGGATATGTAATTTACGAGCCTGTCGTGCCATATTGTAACATTTTTCGACTATGTAATCATCCAGTCCCACACTATTCTTGTAGTACGTACCATCCGGCATCCGTAAACAACTGGGTTTCCCATCGGTAATCATGAAAATCTGCTTGTTGGTATTTCGTTTTCTTCGCAGCATATCCATCGCCAATTGAAGTCCTGCTACTGTATTCGTGTGATACGGTCCTACTTTTAGGTAGGGCAAATCTTTGATAGGAATAGGCCAAGCATCGTTACCAAAAACGAGGATGTCCAAAGTATCCTTCGGATAGCGCGTAGTAATCAATTCGGAAAGGGCCATGGCCACTTTTTTGGCTGGGGTAATCCTGTCCTCCCCATATAAGATCATACTATGGCTTATATCGATCATAAGTATGGTACTCATCTGCGCTTTGTACTGGGTGTCTTCCACCACTAAATCTTCCTCGCTTAGATGGAAACTACCGATACCATGGTTCACTTGGGCATTTTTAAGGCTTTCCGTCATTGAAATATGCTCCAAACCGTCTCCGTACCGATATTCTCTTAGATCACCCGTATGCTCGTCACCTTGACCGGACTTGCCCGTTTTGTGGTTTCCGGCACCGCTACGTTTTAATTTTCCAAAAATTTGATCTAGCGCCCGCTGGCGGATGATGCGCTCCATTTTTGCGGTAATGGAAATCGTACCATTTCCTTTGCCGTCGCCTTCCTCTCCTTCTTCACCCATTTCACCGCCACCGTCCTTGAATTCTTCTTGTATATAGCCCTTAGCCTTGAGGTCTTCAATGAAGTCGTCTATGGTATAAGCTTCATCCGTTAGTTCATATTCCTTATCCAACTCCCGCAACCAATCGATAGCTTCGTCAAAATCTCCCGAAGTATGGGTAATCAGTTCTTGAAAAATATCGAAAAGTTTGTCAAAAGGGGTTTGCTCCGGAGCTTCATATGGGACAAATCGAAACCCATTTCTCATATTCATAGCCATAGTATAAAAATAAGATATTTACGAGTGACAATACCCCTTTTTAAGAAAACTTAAAGGTTTACACTAACTTCGCTATCATGGTTTATGAACAATGTATCGGATTTTTAAATACGGCCCCTCTTTGGATAAATGAGCAGTTCGGAATTGAACAGTTCCAATTCCCCAAAACGGATTTATCGGATTTTTATCCTATGCCAATACCCCAAAACATAAGGCTTGGACATCAGATGGAATATGTCTTTAAACAGCTTTTGGAGAGTTCTTCGGGCTATGAAGTCTTATTACATAACCTTCCGGTCAAAGAAGGTAACCGAACCATTGGTGAAATTGATTTCATAATTCATGATAGGAATACCCAAGCATTGCTCCATATTGAACTTACCTATAAGTTCTACCTTATAAACCCAGGGATAACCGAGCCCGTACATCAGCTTATGGGTCCCAACAAACGGGATATGTTCTTTACCAAAATGGAGAAGATACGGGACGAGCAGTTCGCCTTAATTTATTCTGAAGCGGGCGGTAATGCGTTGGCCCAACAAGGTTTAAACCCACATAGCATTGAGCAACAAACCTGTTACAAAGCGCAATTGTTCTCACCATATGGTTCTAAAAAAGTCCATATCCGACCTTTGAACCAAGAATGCATACGCGGCTATTGGTTAAAGTTCGATGAATTCAATGCAGATAAATTTAAACGCTACACGTACCACGTCCCTTACAAATCCCAATGGGTTATAGCGCCACATGACAAGGTGGAATGGCACTCCCATTTCGAAATCCTTATGGAGATAAATCTTAGGATGCTTAAAGAGAATGCCCCTATGGTCTGGATGCGAAAGTCTGAAACCGTTTTTGAAAAGTTCTTCGTGGTTTGGTGGTGACTAAGGTTCACTATTCGAAAAGTGTTTCTTGTAAGACGGAAATATAGTAACTTGATACTATATTTAATTCTTGCGAACTGAAAACCCACAAACCCTATTGAAATGGAAATAAAGGAAATCTCTTATAGTGACGGTTCGAAAAGCAAAATTTCGGTATTCTCTTCGCAACAAGGGGTTTCAACAACCCTCATTTGTCTTCCTGCAATGGGAATTAGAGCAAAATATTATGAAATGTTTGCTGATCATCTTTGTAGTGCCGGATTTAATGTGATTACCGCTGATTGGCGTGGACTGGGTCATTCTTCAAAAAGAGCTTCGTACAAAACCGATTTCGGTTATGAAGATTTTATATCGGATGTGAAGAAATTAGTAGAACTAGCAGACGACTGGTTTCCTAATTCGAAGAAAATTATTATTGGACATAGTTTAGGCGGACAAATTGGAAGTCTATTTTCCGCTAAATTTTCAAGTTCAATTAGTGGTCTTATCCTTATAACCTCTTGTTCTGTTTATCATAAAGGTTGGGCCAATTTGACAGCTTTAAAACTTAAGTATGCAAGATGGACATTTTTGCCTATTAGTAAAATTTTCGGATATTTTCCCGGCGACAAACTTGGGTTTGCCGGTAAAGAGGCCAGAAGTGTAATAAAAGATTGGTCTTATAACGCACGGTATGGAAAATATAAATTGACTAATTCAGATTATGATTACGAAAAAGCACTCAAACTATTCGATAAACCTGTAATCTCAATTTCGGTAGAGGGCGATGTTTTGGCGAGTCGGAAAGCAGTTGAAAACCTATATAATAAATTCAACCCTAAATCAGAAATTTCCCATTTTCATCTAAATTCAGAAGAAACTGGAATTTCACCTCTCAATCATTTTACTTGGGCGAAAAATCCCGACTATTTTGTTGGATTAATTAAAAATTGGGTTGACCAACAAATGAATATAAAGCCAGTGGACAACTACGTGCCCTAAGAATAATCCTAATCCGGTTCCCTAAAGAAAATCCATATTTTTGCGCTGTACGTACTTATCATTTCGTTTTGATTTCTTTCAGGAATTATCGTTGTTTTAAGTGTCATCATCAAAAATCTTTTTACCATGAAGAAATACAGTCAAATCTTATTGTTTTCCCTGATAATCTGTTGTACCTCAACTGTTTTTAGTCAAAATACCGATAGAGCCCTGGTACAATTTGCCATTGAGGATTATGTAAATGCGCTATATGAGGTAGACCCTTCTAAAATTGAACGCAGCGTGGACACAACGCTAAGAAAGGTTGGCTATTGGTATGATGACAAATCTGGTGAATACAAGGATAATTTGACCATGAGCTATCAACAATTATACGATTTAGCAGGTTTATGGAACAAAGAGGGCAATCGGGTAACTCCGGACTCGCCCAAAGATATCCTAATTTACGAAGTGAACGATAAGACCGCTACGGGCAAATTAACCGCGGAATGGGGAATAGACCTATTTCATTTGGCCAAAGTTAACGGGCAATGGAAAATCATGAACATTATTTGGCAAAGCCCACCAAAATAATATGTAAAACCATTAATTCTTTTTGTGCTCTACGGACCGGACACCGAACTATTTCTTCCGCCTCATCAATTCCGCTTCAATATCCTTGAGCGTAAAGCCTTTAGCCTGTAGCAATATCAAATAGTGGAACAAAAGATCGGCACTTTCGTACAGGAACAGGTCATCATTGTTATCCATGGCCTCAATAACTGTCTCCACGGCTTCCTCACCCACCTTTTGGGCAATCTTATTAATGCCCTTTTCAAACAAGGTGGCCACGTAGGATTGCTCCCCATCCGCCGAATTTCTCCGTTGCTCGATAGTGTCTTCCAGTTCAGAGAAAAAACCGAAATTGGATTCGTTATCCCCGGCCCAACAGGTAGCTGTCCCCTTATGACAGGTAGGGCCTACAGGATTGACCGATACCAACAAAGTATCATTATCACAATCATTTTTGATATCCACGAGCTTCAAGAAATTACCACTCTCCTCCCCTTTGGTCCATAGTCGCTTTTTGGACCGACTGTAAAAGGTAACCTTTCCCGTTTCCTTTGTTCTATCCAAGGCCTCCGCGTTCATATAGCCCAACATCAGTACATTTTTTGTAATGGCATCTTGAATTATTGTTGGAACCAATCCGTCGTTATTTTTGTTGAAATCTATATTCATTTTGCTAAACTTCTTAATTAAATTGATTTAAGATAATGCGAATGCTACCGCAGCTTCAGCATGTACCTTGGTAGTATCGATAACTGAGAT
>CAJQMW010000077.1 GCA_905479535.1 uncultured Maribacter sp.
GATATTAAAAATCAAAAATTGGGCAAAAAACAGACAATAACGGCAAACCAATTTCGGGAACTTTTTGTCCAAGAAGTATTTCCAGTAAAATCACTGCCTCAAGATGCTGTTTTTATCAATAAGACCCAACCTTTAAGAAATACGACAATCAATGATTCTCTAGAGAGTGATAAATACTGGATAAACACCCCCCTAAAATCAACTTCGGAATGAACTATACCATTTTCCGTAGTGCCAATATTGACCCCAAGTGCAATCCCTCATGAAATAGATTAAAGGAGATAGCATCTTCTATATTCCTCAAGGTTACTTTGGCGCTCGTCGTGTATTCATGATAATTTTTAAAAAGACCGGCCTCAAAATCCTCTTGTGTGCGCTGGACCGTGGATACCAATAAATTGGTTATTGTTTTCATTTCTTCTTCGGTAGTGGTTCCATCGGGTACGGTGCCTTTTTTAAATTTATCCACAAATTCCTCTGGAATGCGCATCGGCTGTCCACTTAATTTATAAACCAGCAACTGTTGTGTAACGATCACGTGGACAATGTTCCACCAAATATTATTTCGAAAACCATCTGGGATTTTCAGCAAATCCTCCTTTGACGTATTGTTTAAAATGTAATGAAGATTTTTTCGATTTTGAAGCGTAAATTCTAACTGATTTTTCAAAGGAGTATTGTTTTAATTGGACTTTAAAAATAGCACATTTAATGAGATTTAGGTTTCTTTGTTGCGAAAACCAATCTTTTACCCGGATGAAAAAAATATACCACCTAAGCACGTGCGATACTTGCCAAAGAATCCTTGAAGAATTACAACCCTTAAATGGTTTTCAACTTCAGGACATTAAATTGGAAAGTATTACAGAAGAACAATTAGACCAAATGCGAAAATTGGCCGGCAGCTACGAAGCCCTGTTCAGTAAAAGGGCCAGATTGTACCGACAAAAAGGTCTACATGAAAAACGGCTCTCGGAAACAGATTTTAAAAATCATATTCTAGAACATTATACTTTTTTAAAGCGCCCCGTTATTCAGGTGGAAGATCAACTATTTATCGGTAACAGTAAAAAAGTGGTTGCGGCCGCAAAAGAAGCCATCCATTAGTGAACAAAAGAACACTGGCCATTGCGGCGGCCATTGGCGCAACAACGATATACGGGCTAAACCACACAATTGCCAAAGTGGTCATGCCGGCATATGTGCAACCCCTAGGGTTCATTATACTAAGGGTTCTAGGTGCCGCGCTTTTATTCTGGCTTGTATCGTTCTTTGGGCCAAAAGAGAAAATCAATAAAAAGGATTATTTACGCATGTTACTCTGTGCAGTTTTGGGCATGGGCATTAACATGTTGGTGTTTTTTAAGGGCCTCTCCTTATCCACACCCATAAATAGTTCCGTTTTAGTGACTACCACCCCGATTATAGTATTGATCCTTTCCGCTTTGTTGATTAAAGAAAAAATATCCGCCAGAAAAATAGTAGGTATAACCATAGGCCTTCTTGGCGCTTTGGGGCTCATCCTCTTTAGCACCGAAATTAGGCAAGACGCGCCAAATATCCCTCTAGGGAATTTTCTGATTTTAATGAACTCGGTTTTCTATGGTTCTTACCTCATCGTCGCCAAAACTTTGATTGCCAAATACCATCCCTTTACTTTTATGAAATGGCTTTTTACGTTGGGCATTCTCATAAGTTTGCCATTTGGATATAGGGAATTCTTGGAAATCGATTTTACAAACCTCCCTTTTGAGGCCATTTGGCGGATTGCCTTTGTAATTGTGGGAACCACTTTTTGCACGTATTTGTTCAACATTTTTGCACTTACCCAATTAAAAGCATCTACCCTTAGTGCTTTTGTTTATATACAACCCCTCATAGGAATAATTTACGCTATCTCTACGGGACAGGACTCCCTTACGACCGTCAAAATTATAGCGGCTAGTTTAGTCCTGCTCGGAGTCTACTTGGCAAGTAAAAAACCGACTGTGCCTAAACATAAAAGGACATTAAATCGGTAGTATTTTTACTATGCACGCATAATATTGGACAAAATATCCTAGTTTTGAAAAACAGGAACGCTAATTTTTCCAGTACTTACGAAATCAACGTTTTAAAACCCTTACACATGAATCAAAAACCTGCCTTCATCGAAGATTTATCATTACCTGCCATTGCAGCACCTATGTTTCTTATATCTGGTCCAAAATTAGTGGTAGAGTGTTGCAAGAATGGCATTGTGGGAACTTTCCCAGCCCTTAACCAAAGAACTAGCGAGGGTTTTGAAGAGTGGCTCGTAGAAATAAAGTCAGAACTTCAAAAATTTGAAGAGGAAACAGGAAAAAAAGCCGCTCCGTTCGGGGTTAACTTAATCGTTCATCCGACCAATCCAAGATTGGAAGCGGATATAAAACTATGTGTAAAACATAAAGTTCCCATAATCATTACTTCCTTAGGTGCGGTATCTATGGTGGTGGATGCCATACATAGTTATGGGGGATTGGTCTTTCATGATATCATTAAAAAACGACATGCGGAAAAGGCGGCTGGGGCTGGTGTAGACGGACTCATTCTTGTAGCGGCCGGAGCTGGAGGTCATGCAGGGACTATTAATCCTATGACGCTCGTAGCCGAAATAAAGAAAATCTTCAAAAAAACCATCATCCTTTCGGGTTGTATAAGCACTGGAAGAGACATTGCTTCCGCTATGCAGATGGGTGCGGATCTGGCCTATATGGGAACACGTTTTATTAATACCGATGAAAGCAAAGCAACCCCGGAATACCGTCAAATGATCATTGATGCCGGAGCCAGCGATGTCGTTTATACCGCATCGATTTCGGGAGTACATGCCAATTTTTTGGGTGCAAGCTTAAAGGCGGCCGGGATAACGGAAGAGGATTTGAAAAAGGATACGAAAATAGATTTTGGGAAGGAACTGGATACCGAAGCCAAGGCTTGGAAGACTATCTGGTCCGCCGGTCAAGGTTCGGCCCTAATAGATAACTCAGTCCCCGTTTCCGAGCTGGTTTCCAGCCTGAAATCGGAATTTAAATCGGCCATTGAAGAACAGTCCAAAATTCTAGAAACTTATCCGAAGTAAAGAGTCTTAATGATGAAGTGTGACCGATATTGATTAAACCTCTACCGTTGGTCTTTTGTTCAATTCGCCTAAAAATTGATGTACTTGGCTAACGGCCATAGAACCCTCACCTACAGCGGAAGCAACGCGTTTTACGGAGCCTTTCCTTACATCGCCTACGGCAAAAAATCCGGGAATACTTGTTTCCATTGATTGTGGCTTTCGCTTTTTGAAAATATCACATTTGTACAGATCTTCTCCCGCTATTCCCGGTCCGGTACAAATGAACCCTTTTTCATCTGTGGCCACCAAATCACCTAACCAATCCGTGCAAGGTTTAGCCCCTATGAACGTGAACAAATTCGTGATTCTCTTTTCATTATCACCCTGATTACCGCTTAAAACAAGAGATTCCAAATGATGTTCTCCCCTTAATTCCTTAACCTCAGTATGCAAGAGGACTTCTATATTAGGGGCGGCTTCAATTCGTTGTACCAAGTAATCGCTCATCTTTGCTCCCAAATCACCACCTCTTAGAATAACATATACCGTTTTAGCATGATCCGCTAAGAACAAGGCCGCTTGTCCCGCGGAATTACCTCCACCAACAACGCCAACTTCTTCGCCTTTACAGGCGGATGCATTCATTCCGGTAGCGGAATAGTACACTCCGCTTCCTTCATATTTTTCAATATTATCGATGGGCAGTTGTTGATAATTGGCGCCCGTTGCTGCCATAATCGCCTTGGTCTTGATTGTTTTACCGTTCGTGGCACAAAGAATAAAATGTTCCCCGGTATGTTCTAAGCTTTCCGCTTTGTGCGGAATAGAAATATTACACCCGAACTTTTGCGCCTGAACATAGGCACGATTGGCCAAATCACTTCCTGAAATCCCCGTTGGGAATCCCAAATAATTTTCAATTTTGGAACTTTTTCCTGCCTGCCCTCCCGGTGCCTTACTGTCTATCGTAACAACGCTTAGACCCTCTGAAGCTGCATATACACTTGCCGCCAGACCGGCGGGGCCGGCCCCAATAATCAACAGATCAAAAACCTTATCCTCAAAATCCATCAGAACGCCCGCATATCTGGCCAGTTCGTCCAATGATGGGTTTTGGCAAACTTTCGCGTCACTATTGATGAGAATGGGCAACTCTTCTTTAGAAATATTGAAATTTTTCAACAACCCCTTGGCTTTATCAGAAACATCTATATCCAAAAAATTATACCAGATATGGTTTTTGTCCATAAAATCCCTAATCTCATACGTTTGTTTGGAGTTTCCAGAACCCACCAATCTTATACCGCCCGTAAATTCGTTCAGTACGGTTTCCTGCCGTTGTAAAAAAGCATTGAGCAAAACGTCGCTGATATCGCTATGTTCCGCTATGGCCTCCTTTAACCTTTTAGGATTTATACGCAAAAGAGAGGTCCCTGCCTTTGCGATTGCATGAAACTGCGCCCCACGATTACTCAACATGCCACTATCCCCAGAAAATTCGTTTTTTCCATGGGCTACTATAATGTTATCGTTATAAGGGTCTTCTATGGACACCTCCCCATCCAATATCACAAAGAAATCGTACTTAAGATCCCCCAAGGTAAAAACCCGGGTATCCTCTTCATGATTTTCTATGCTGCCATATTTTTTAAGGATATTGATTTGCCTCTGGGTTAATTCCGGAAATCGTGGGTCTTTCATATTGTTATTGATATTTAGCAATTTGTTCGTGGATGTAGCACCACATCCATTTTTCATTTGGTTCTGCCGATATGATTACAGGATGCCCCTGTAATTTGGCATGGTTTCTAGCGTGTTTATTAGGAGAACTATCACAACATAGCGTTATGCCACAACTTTGACAAGTCCATAAGTGGACCCATCCACCACCTGTCTTCTCACATTCCTCGCACTCGTATTTTTTTGGGGCTTTTGATATGGTAAACTTTCCTAAATGTCCGCATTTTTCTTTTCGTAGCGCCATCCCTAAAATTACAACAAAGATTTAAGTATTTTTAGTCGTGGTTTTTCGCAACACTTACCTTCAATTTTAAAATCTATAGTAGATGTACGTAAAAAGAAATATCGGCTGGGGTCTCCTTCTAAGGTACGCTTGGAAAAATTTAATTTTTTTTACTGTTTATGCTGCTTCGGTATTCTGCGTTTACCATTTTTTGGGTTGGAATTTTATAGATATTCCCTTTCAACCTCTAAGTGTGATCGGTATCGCAGTTTCATTCTATATCGGGTTTAAAAATAGCCAGAGCTATGACCGTTTCTGGGAAGGACGTAAAATTTGGGGAGGAATTGTCAATTATAGCAGAACATGGGCCATTCAAGTTTTAAGTTTCGTTAATTCGGGCGATAAAGAATATGATAAGAAAATGCACACGCAGATGATCCATAGGCACATAGCTTGGATCAACGCACTACGGGTGCAGTTACGCCAACCCAAGTCTTGGTCCCTTAAGGAGAATAGAATGGTAGAGAAAGTGTTTGATCGGCATGACGAGCGTAACATTTCGTGCAACGAAGCTCATAACTATGTTAGCATGCGTGAATTCAGCGATTTAAAAAAACGCGTTAATCCCGCCACTCACTTGGTCAAAAATCAAGCTTTTGATGTTTGCATGCTAAAGGAAAAAAAGATTTTAGATGGTTTTCAGGAAGATCAGATGCAATCCGTTCTAGAAGAGTTCTATAACCTACAGGGAAAATGTGAACGTATAAAGAACACTCCGTTCCCTAGACAATATGGATATTTTTCTAAGGTATTTACCTGGATATTTGTTTTGTTACTCCCTTTTGGTTTGTTAGATGTTTTTGAGGATGATTCCATGAAAACTGTTGGCTCCCCACAAGAATGGTACATTTTCTTAATGATACCTTTTTCAGTTTTAATTTCGTGGATATTTACGACCATGGAAATTGTTGGGGATAACAGCGAAGACCCATTTGAAGGAAGAATAAACGATGTGCCGATGACCGCCCTATGCCGTACTATCGAGATAGATTTAAGGGATATGCTAAACGAGGAAGAACTACCAGAGCCCGTGAAGCCCAAGGATAACATTCTATATTGAAATTTAGTTTTAAGATAGACGCAAAATAGTATAAACGAATCTTCATAGTTTATTATGCCCCTCCTAAATTCCAACTACAATCCTCCCTTTTTATTCAAAAATGGACATCTGTCCACAATCTATGCCGGACTGGTACGAAAGGTACCTGGGCTGGATCAGCAAAGAGAACGGATCATCCTTGCTGATGGCGATTTCTTGGATTTAGACTGGAGTTATCCAAATAACCCAACAGATAAGGTAGTTATCCTTTTACATGGCCTGGAGGGGAATGCGCAACGCGCCTACATGAAAGGAAGTGCAAAGGCCTTTGTTACTGCTGGCTACGACGTGTGTGCGGTAAATTTTAGGGGATGTAGTGGCACATCCAATATAGCTTATAGGTCATATCATTCTGGAGCAACGGAGGATTTGATCGAAATTTTAAACCATATATTATCGTCGGATAAATACTCCAAATGCTACCTAAAAGGCTTTAGTCTTGGTGGTAATCTAATTTTAAAATATTTGGGTGAGGGCAACTCTGTTCCTCACCAAATAAAAGGCGCCGTTGCCATATCGGCTCCTTGTCAATTAGCGGATTCACTAACCCAATTATTGACGCTAAAAAACATTGCCTACGCCAAAAGATTCAAAAAGAACCTTATCCAAAAATTAAGGGCAAAACAGGAATTGTTTCCGGAGATGATTTCAGATTCCGATATTGAAAACATTATTACTTTAAAAGATTTCGATGATATCTATACCAGCAAGGCGCATGGTTTTGCCGATGCCATGGATTATTACAAGCAGTGTAGCTCTTTGCAATTCCTTCCCAGCTTAAACATTCCTGCCCTAATCATAAATGCCCAAAACGATTCATTTTTAGGAGAAGCTTGTTATCCTTTTGAAGAAGCCAAATATAGTGAGCATGTTTATCTTGAGGTTCCAAAATACGGCGGTCATGTAGGATTTTATGGGCACGAAAATGTTACCTATGCCGAACGAAGGGCCGTAGATTTTTTCGCTGGCCTTTAACTTGTGTTAAGGGTTTTTATAGATTTTGTATCTTAAACGATACACCCCTAACAAATAAAAATTCCTATCTTAGTCTTTCCATAATGCGAAATAAATAAAATTGAACAACATGCGAAAACTACTCACATTATTAGCCTTAAGTGCCTTGGTGGTAAGCTGCGGCGAAAAGAAAGAAGAAAAGAAAGAAGGTTTTGAAATTACCCGGACAAAAAAAGAGGTTAAATCGGCGGATACTTCGGTAGACGTGCCCGTGGACATGGACAATAAGGGAGTAGGGCCAATTACCTCGGTTACCTTTGCAGACGAAATAGATGGGGATATGGCTGCAGCGGGTCAGGAGAAATATCAAGCGATTTGTATCGCCTGCCATATGGCGGAGCAACGCATGATCGGCCCAGCTTTAAAAGGTGTTTACGAGCGCAGAAGTCCGGAGTGGGTCATGAATATGATTTTGAATCCCGATGGTATGCTTAAAGAAGATCCCATTGCAAAAGCACTGTTGAAAGAGTATAACAATGCTATTATGATAAACCAAAACCTTACAGAAGAAGAGGCTCGCAAC
>CAJQMW010000078.1 GCA_905479535.1 uncultured Maribacter sp.
ACTTCCATGGTTGGTGTTCCAACCGGGCCCTCCACCACTATGGTTTCACCATCACGTATTATTTCCATCTTAATTACCGTCCCATCAGTCCAACCAAAGCTTTCCCTGATAATAGGCCTGATGGATTCCAAATTAATCGCAGTTCCGTTTATGCTTTTAATTACATCCCCGCCTTTGATGCCCAAGTCATCGTAAAAAGAACTCAATCCGATTCCTTCCCGGATATAAATACTGTTCCCGTTTTCTTGGTCAACGTCTATAAACGGTATTTCACCATCTAAAAAATATCCAGTCTGTTTTGCCTGCTTAACCGTCGCCAGTCCAACTTTTGCTAGATATTCACTGTAATCTATCGGAGTTTCCCCTATTACATGTGTATTGAAAAAATTACGGACGTCCGGATACGTCAATGCAACGATTTCATCAATTAGCTTCGCATCTTCAAAAGGAACGTCCTTACCATACTTTTTGGATAATTCCTTCATTAACCAAAGGACACTCTTTTGACCCTTGCTTTCAGATCTTAACAAAATATCCAGTGCCATATTTATCAATGCACCCTTTTCATAAACATTGGCATAATTGGACCCGTAAGGCTCTTCAAGGATGTTACTACTCATTATCGTGAATGACATAGTATCATCAAAACCCTTAGCATTATTGATTTTTCGCATTATGCGTTCATAAAACTCTTCTTCACTTATAAGTCCCTGATTAATTTGAAAAAGATTCGCAAAATATTCCGTTGTCCCTTCGTACATCCACAAATGCCGGGACATTTTTGGGTCGTTAAAATCAAAGAACTGTATTTCTTTGGAGTGCACCGTCAAAGGAGTCACGATATGAAAGAACTCGTGTGAGACCACATCTACCATAGCTTGCTCCAAACGTTCTTTTGGCATGGCCTCGGGTAACACAACGACGGTTGAAGTATGGTGTTCCAATGCTCCAAACCCATTTGCATCCGTATTTTCCATCGTTGATAAATAAAGCAGAATACTATACTCTTTAGTACCATCAATATCCCCTAAGAACGCTTTTTGGGCTGTCATCATTTTCTCCATTCCTTCCTTTAGGTCCGAAGCCTTATAGGTGCCATTTGGTGAATAGAGGCTGAGCGTAACCGTTATATCATTAATTTGAAACACCTCTTTATTAGGTTTAGCATAAAGAATGGGGCTATCAATAATTTCAAAATACCTTGACGCGTAAAAACTTTCCGTATTACGATTTTGCTCACCAGGATTAATAAGTGCTAAGGAGGTAGTAGACTCCAAATTTTCAGGCTTCGACACTTCCAATTGATAGGGCACTTCTTTAAATCCATCGAAATACCCAATAAAACCATGAAGGTTGAGCATAAAATTCTCGCCTGAAAGGATGTTGGTTCCGGCCGGAGAGAAAACGGCATCGACGACCTCGCCTTCCGTGTCATAAGTGTCATTTACCTTGTAAGTAAGTCTATCAAGATCTTTTCCGTTGGCTATAATCCAAGTGTTCGTGTCCGGTTGCGTAACTTTTAGCGTGTTACCGTCATAATCAAAAGCGATAAGGCCCTCAACATATTTGCCATAATCATCCGTACTATATGTTCCGGGAACCGTCTTAGGAATCTTAAAGGTGACCACATCCGTTCGGAAAGCTCCAGGATCGATTGAGACATTTACTCTGTCATCTGTGACATTGATTAAATCCAGAGACACCTCAATCGGAACGCTATCTGCCGTAATGTGCGACTTCTTAGCACCACAGCCATAAATTATACTGAAAATTAAAAGATAAAGAAATGCGTGTTTCATAACCATTGGAGAATTTAAACAAAGCGTCTTAAAACAGATTAGTACAAGATTATTAAAAATAAAAATTGCGACCCACTTATTAGGAAATAATTATGTTTTAATAGTCGCTTCCTCCAAGTAAGTGGCATCGTTTTTTTTCATTATTTTTGTTTCGAAACAAAACAAAAATGCATTACAAAAGAATACTTTTAAAACTAAGTGGTGAGGCTTTAATGGGCGAAAAACAATATGGGATAGACCCCAATCGCCTCAACGAATACGCCGAAGAAATAAAAGCGGTGGTTGCGAAAGGAATTCAAGTTGCCATTGTTATTGGCGGTGGAAATATTTTTAGGGGACTGTCTGGAGCGGCCACCGGAATGGATCGAGTTCAAGGTGACCATATGGGGATGTTGGCAACGGTCATCAACGGATTGGCGTTACAGAGCGCACTAGAAATGCAACAAGTGGAAACACGGTGACAGTCGGCCACAAAAATTAACGAAGTCGCCGAACCATTTATTCGGAGAAGGGCTATAAGGCATTTGGAAAAAGGTAGGGTGGTTATTTTTGGGGGAGGAACCGGAAACCCATATTTTACAACAGATTCCGCAGCAGTACTGCGGGCCATTGAAATAGAGGCCGACGTTATCTTGAAGGGAACCAGGGTTGATGGCATATATACTTCTGATCCAGAGAAAAATAAAGATGCCACGAAGTTTGACAATATTTCCTTTAGAGAAGTACTTAGTAAAGGTTTAAAGGTAATGGATACCACGGCCTTTACATTGAGTCAGGAAAACGAACTACCCATTGTAGTTTTTGACATGAATAAAAAAGGAAATCTTTTAAAAATCGTTGACGGGCAGACTATAGGAACTACGGTGAACATGTAGTGATCGGTACGATTTATGGTCAAGCTTTAGAAAATATAATACTATGAACGAAGATATACAGTTTATTTTGGATTCCGCCAAGGAAAGTATGGATGCGGCAATAGCTCATTTAGAGCGTGAATTTTTAAAAATTAGAGCCGGAAAAGCCAGTCCCGCCATGTTGTCCTCCGTTTTGGTGGAATACTATGGATCGCAGACGCCATTGGCCCAAGTGGCCAATATCAACACTCCAGATGGAAGGACGATATCCGTACAGCCGTGGGAGAAAAGCATGCTTCAGGAAATAGAGAAGGCCATAATGAATGCCAATTTAGGGTTCAATCCCATGAACAATGGGGATTTTGTGATAATCAATGTCCCTCCCCTTACCGAAGAACGTAGAATACAACTTACCAAACAGGCAAAGGCCGAGGCCGAGCATGCCAAAGTGGGTGTGCGAAGTGCCAGACAAGATGCCAATAAGGAAATTAAGGATTTAGAAGTAT
>CAJQMW010000079.1 GCA_905479535.1 uncultured Maribacter sp.
CAAAGGATAAGGTTTCAATCTTACAATCCAATTGATTGAGTTCCGGTATGCTTTTCAAGAGTTGATTAAAATCAAATGCCCGTAACGCTCCAGAGGCATAATCTTTGACCATCCCTATGGTGCCCCCCGTATAAATCAATAAGATGTTACTTTTATCCGTATCCAAAATCAAAAAATTAATGTTAAACCCCGAAAATATCCTTTGAATTCGCTGTTGTTATCGATGCTATTTCTTCCGCATCCTTATTATATAAGAAAGCTATCTTTTCCAATACCTCTACAATATAGGAACTTTCGTTTCGCTTTCCACGGTACGGAGTTGGGGCCAGATAGGGGGCATCGGTCTCTAAAACGATATGTTTTAAATCGATTTGATTTAAAAAGGTATCTATTTTTCCGTTTTTAAACGTTACCACTCCACCGATGCCTAATTTCATATTATAGGATATGGCTCGCTTTGCTTGTTCCAAGGTTCCGGTAAAGCAGTGGAAAATTCCACGTAAATCCACCCCTTTTTCATCCTCTAGAACCTCAAAGATTTCTTCAAAGGCCTCCCTGCAGTGGATCACGATAGGCAACTTATGCTCTTTGGCCAAACGAATCTGTCTTTGGAACGCCAGCTGTTGTTGTTTAAAGAAGTTCTTTTCCCAATAGAGGTCTATACCTATTTCCCCAACTGCATAGAACTTATGTTCCAATAACATTTTTGATACATGTACTAGTTCTTCCTCATAATTTTCCTTGACGTGTGTTGGATGAAGTCCCATCATTAAAAAGACATGCTCTGGATATAATTGTTCCAAATCCAACATTCTTTGGGTATAGGTAGAGTCTATAGCAGGAATGAAAAAGCGTTCTACCCCTTCTGAAAGTGCCTTATCTACTATTGCCACCCGATCCTCATCAAAAGCTTCACTATATAAATGTGTGTGCGTATCCGTGATAATCATGCCGCAAAAATAGACTTATCTTTGCGAAATAGGATATAAATAAGCTTACTCAAAACCTAAATGCAACAATGAGCTCCCTTAAAAAGTTTTTAAAAAACAAGAATTACATTAGAATCCCATTAATACTTACCGCCACAGATCATTTTGAAATTATAGGGAAAATCAACGGGGTCAAGGGACGTTTTATTCTAGATACGGGTGCTTCCAATACCTGTGTCGGTTTTGATAAAATCGATTATTTTAAACTAATCTCTAAAGCTTCAGAAATAAAAGCTGCGGGTGCGGGCGCCACTAACATGGAAACCTTAGTATCCAGTAAAAACTTAATTGAGATTGGTAAATGGCAGAAGAAAAAACTGAAAATCGTACTTTTTGATTTGGTTCATGTCAACGAAGCGCTTATTACACATAAGGCACTACCCGTTGATGGTATTATTGGGGCGGATATCTTGAAAAAGGCAAAGGCCATTATTGATTACAATAAAAAATGTGTCTATTTGAAATTGAAGAAATAGTTGGATTGTTGTATAGTTGGATTGTTGGATTGTTGGATTGTTGGATTGTTGGATTGTTGGATTGTTGGAAATTACGATACTTTCTATTAAGCAAAGACCCCAAAGGTTTTAAAAACCTTTGGGGTCTGGGCACTATCTAAAAGCATTTTACTTTACATCTCCAAAGCTTTCTTTACATCATTATCCATTAGTAATTCCTCCGGACTTTCTAAAGCTTCTTTTACTGCCACTAAAAACCCTACAGATTCCTTACCATCAATAATTCTATGATCATAGGAAAGGGCGACGTACATGATGGGTGCAACTGCAATAGCACCGTCCTTCGCAATGGGTCTTTCTACAATGTTGTGCATCCCCAAAATAGCACTTTGCGGCGGGTTGATGATTGGCGTGGACAACATAGAACCGAAAACACCGCCGTTCGTTATGGTAAAAGTACCTCCGGTCATTTCGTCCACGGTTATTTCTCCTTCCCTTGCCCTTATCGCCAAACGCTTAACCTCAGATTCTATACCTCTAAAGCTAAGGTTTTCGGCATTTCTGATAACAGGGACCATTAAGCCTTTAGGGCCAGAAACAGCTATACTGATATCGCAGAAATCATAAGAAATCATTTCCTTGCCATCAATCATGGAATTTACCGCAGGGTACATTTCCAAGGCACGTACCACAGCTTTCGTGAAAAAGGACATAAAACCAAGTCCCACACCATGTTTTTCCTTGAAATCTTCTTTGTACTCATTACGCAATTCAAAGATGGCCGACATGTCTATCTCATTGAAGGTCGTTAACATGGCCGTCTCATTTTTTGCGGCCACCAAACGCTCGGCTACCTTCCTCCTCAACATAGAAAGTTTGGAACGCTTTTCTCCGCGATTACCTCCTGTTGGCGAGCCCATGGAAGGTACCGCCTTGACCGCATCATCCTTGGTAATCCTACCATCGCGACCAGTACCGGTCACCGAGGAAGCATCAACCCCCTTTTCATCTAAAATTTTCTTAGCTGCCGGTGAAGCTACCCCAGAGGCATAAGTCTCTTTAGCTTGCGGAGGCTGTGGGGCCTTCTCGCTATTTTTTTTATCGGGTGTGGATTCCTGCTGTTCTGTCAAATCCTTTTCTGCATCCGAGCCAGAACCTTCATCCCCGCCACTTGCAGAACTAGCGGCTTTACTTGCCCCTTCTGGCTTATCCGCGCTTGTATCTATAAGGCATACTACCGCCCCAACTTCCACGGCATCACCAACTTCTGCTTTCAAGGTAATGACACCACTAGCCTCCGCCGGTAATTCCAGAGTGGCCTTGTCCGAATCAACTTCCGCTATCGCTTGGTCTTTTTCTACATAATCACCATCAGCAACCAACCATTCCGCAATTTCTACTTCCGTGATGGACTCCCCAGGAGAGGGAACTTTCATTTCTAATACCATTCTTTCTGTAATTTGATATTCTACTTTTTACTCTTTTGGTTTGGTCATATTGTCCTTGGATTTATCAAAGACATAATCTATGACTTGTTGATGTCGCATCTTTGAACGCACCGAGCTTCCCGCAGCAGGTGCCGCATAAAAACGTCTGGAAGCTACCCTAAATTTTTGAGCTTCGCTAAAGTGCATCATCAAATGGCTCCATGCCCCCATATTCCTTGGTTCTTCTTGAGCCCAAACAACATCATCGGCATTTTTGTACTTGTCCATTAACTCCTTCATCTCTTTTTCCGGTAGTGGGAACAATTGCTCCACTCGAACCAGTGCTATATCATCTCGCTCAAGTTCTTCCTTAACCGCAAGCAAATCATAATAGAACTTGCCGGTACAAAAAACCAAACTTTTAATGTTCTTAACCTCTGCCGTGGCATCATCCAGAATCGTCTGAAAGCTTCCGTCAGCCATCTCATCAGCCGTTGAGATAGCTTTTGGATGCCTTAA
>CAJQMW010000080.1 GCA_905479535.1 uncultured Maribacter sp.
TTATCCCCCCAAACATTTTCTCTAGAATAGTAATAGTTCTCCGCCCAAGGGCCTCCATAGGATACCAATAGCGTGGGCGTAACCGCCATTTTAGATTCCGCTACCGTTTTAATGACATCATCATATATGGGGTAGATGGGGAACGAATGTTCATGTCCCGGATAGCCGTCCAACAACTGCGTCATATTGAGTTTAAAGTCTAGGCCGCCTTCGGTAGTGGGCATTAATTTTAGTTCTTTGCAGGCTTCGATGACCCATTGCCGGTGTTGGCGGTTCCCTATGCGATACATTTTAATGGTCTTCGTATCAAAGTAATCGCTGTACTGTTTCAACACTTCTTTGGTATGTTCTAAACTTTCAAGATTATAGCCCCAATAGCCCAAACCTGGGCCGGTGCTATAAATCCTTGGTCCGTCGACCATACCCGCTTCCACCATATCGGAATAGGACAATACATCGGTGGTACCTGTTTGTGGATCTCTCGTTGTGGTAACGCCGTAGGCCAAGTTGGCCGCGTACATCCAAACCTGATTTTTATGCATGCCCCAAGCCGGACGTAAGTGTGCGTGTACATCTACGAAACCAGGCATAATCGTTTTTCCAGTGACATCAATTTCAGTGGTACCTTTGGAAATTTGGAGACTACCAGATTCTCCAACCGCTTTAATTCGATTGTTCTCGATTAGTACATCGCCATTTTCAATGACGGCATCGCCTTCCATGGTAATGATACGGCCACCTTTTAAGAGCAATGTTCCTAGTGGCGTATACTTTTTATAGGATACCTTAACCTTAAATTCCTCCGCTTCAAATTTGGGATCTCTCTTTTCCCCATCGGTATTATCTGTTTTAGTGCTATCCTTATCTACCTCAGGTTTCTTATCTTTTTTAGCTTTTTTGACAGCGACAAGACTATCCGCAAATTTTTTACCATCCGCGATATCATATTTAAAATGACTTGCTCCTAGGGACCAATGTGCCTTTTTACTGTCGGATGACCATGCTGGAAATTCCCCTCCAATAACCGTCAATTTCATGGCAGGAAAAGCTGCTTTATCTGCTTTTGCCACCGAAACCACTGGTGTTTGCCCGAACTTTGGAATGGTGGCAAAATACATATCATTATTTATTTTCGCCAAAACGGATGTACCATCGGGAGCAATCAAAATAACGCTAGGTTTTGAAGACTTATCGTCATCATCGGCTTCCGATTCGGCTGGAAGTAGGCTATGGTCGCCCAACAAATCTTGAGAGCCGTAAGTGACAATTCCCTTTAATTTCAAGTGTTGCTTTTCATCGGTACCGTCCCAACGAATGGAAAGTAGTTCTCCTTTTTCAGAATTGGTTAGATAGACACGGTCGTCCGTTTTCGTAAAATGTGGCACAGACCTTCCTTTAGCTTTATCAATGAAATTTGTTTTTCCGCCATCTGGAGAAATCCATACCAAATCCTCGAACATGGCTGCAGATTGAAGTCCCAACAAGTCTTGGAAATTTTGTACAGTACCTCTGTGAAATGCAATACGCTTTGATTTGTATGACCATTGTGGATAGGTGTACAGTCCCGTTTCCTGTGTCAATTGCAGGGGTTTTGGTCTGCCATCCACGTTCACTTTGTAGAGGTGCCCTCCACCTTCTTTCCAAGTGGTAAAGGCCAAAAACTTGCCGTCGGGCGACCAAGAAGGTTGCGCTTCAATGAAGTCATTATCGGTGAGTCTTTTAGGAGTTCCGTTGGGAAAATCCATCACATAAAGCCGGTTCAAGGCCGTGAACGCCAATTTGGTGCCATCAGGAGAAGGTTTGGCATCACGAATTTGAGTCGCCAAAGCATTTTCAACATCCTCAATTGGATATTTGAATTCCAATAGCGGTCCCATATCAATATCAATATCCACTGAAAAAGGAATTTCCGTCGCTACATTTCCATCCACAGCAATAGAATATATTTTACCACCATAGGATGCAATTAGATTTTTGCTATCGGGTGTAAACGACATCGCTGGCAGAACGCCCAAAGGTGCAATAGATTCTTGCTCGTCGCGTTGAACCGGATAGGCCAACCAACGCTCATCACCCGAATTTAAATCTCTGATGATCAAGCCGGTTTCAGCTTCAAAACGTGTACCGTAGACCAGCCATTTTCCATCCGGCGATAAGGTAGGAGTGAATGCAGAACCATATTTTGAAGTGATTACGGCAACATCCGCATCTTCCATATCATAGGTGCCGATTTGATATTGTGGCAGTTGTGCGTTGTAATTCCATGCATTGGTCCGTTGCGAGAAGTATAGTAACTTTCCGTTTGCACCAATAGCGACATCGGTCATTTTTAGATTTTCAGGTTTACTGACCAATTGCGTGCCCGATCCGCCGTCTTTATGGTAAAATGTGGGGTTTGATGTTTCGTTTTCCCTTGACGCCTACAATGTAGTCAACATCAACGGTCCAATCCGCAGAGAAGAAATTATGGCTCTTGTGCTCACTGATCTGTTTGTCCTCTTTGGTGGCGAGATCCATAGTCCAGATGTTGTCCGAGCCACTTTTATCGGAAATATAAACCAAAGTTTTTCCGTCGGGACTGTATTTTGGGTGCACATCGTACTGCATTCCGCTCGTCAAACGGGTGGCTTTGCCACCTGATATCGGCATCGAATAAATATCGCCCATCATATCAAAAACGATGGTTTGACCATCTGGACTAACATCCAAAGAAATCCAAGTACCGTTCTCTGTCGTAAAGGAAATCTTCCGCTCCGGTTCTAAAGGAAGTTCTTTCGTAGCTTTCTTATCAGTTTCCTCATTGTCTTGGGCGTGGATGCCAATAAAACCAATTAGAAAAAAGATTGTTAAGAAATGTTTGGATGTGAAACGCATTATAATGTATTTTTTTTGGATTAGTCATTCTAAATATAACCAATACTTTTATCCCTATCCCATAAAAAAGCCCCGATCATAGCATCGGGGCTTTAAAGTTTTCAGGCAATCATTACTATTCCTCTTCAGAGTCTTTTGCTGTAGGTGCTTCATCCTCGTTGCCAGCAAAATCCGTTATTTCTTCATCCACCAAAATGTT
>CAJQMW010000081.1 GCA_905479535.1 uncultured Maribacter sp.
AACGCAAAGAAAGCTGAACAACTAGGCATCTCGGAAAATGAAGTCAGAACCGAGATGGAATCCCGAGTTCCCCTAAAACGTATCGGAAAACCAGAAGAATATGGATGCCTAGTGACTTTTTTAGCTTCCGACAAGGCCGCCTACATCACAGGAACCAATATCCCCATTGATGGTGGATTACTTAAAAGTCTATAATCCCTGTTTCCCTTCTTCAAAAGACCATTTCCCTAATTTATACTTTGGGATGGTACGGCTTTTGTTCACATTTGTTACGTAAATTTAGAATGATGAAAGTATTGATAGCTACCTTGACCTTAGTCCTCTTTTCGCAACTACTACCCGCTCAGGAATCCAACGGTTCTTATGCTGAATTATGGGCCAAGGTCCATAAATTGGAAAGTGAGGCGTTGACCAAATCGGCATTGGAGATTGTTCAAAATATCGCTGCTAAAGCTAAAAAAGAGAAAAATTCCAGTCAGACCGTTAAATCACTCTTATTCACTTCCAAATTTGCCTTGATATTGGAGGAGAATGCCCGGTTGAATATCATCAACGACCTAAAGAACGAAATATCCAATGCTGAATTCCCGGTCGCGAACATTCTAGAAAGTTATTTGGCCAACTTATACTGGCAGTACTTTCAACAGAACCGGTATCAATTTTATAATAGGACGACAACCGAAGCCAAAGTAGATACGGTGGATTTTAGGGCCTGGGATTTGACCACCTTGTTCCATGAAATCAGCCACCATTTTGAAAAATCGCTTCACAATCCCGAAGGATTACAAAAAGAGAATCTTAAGGACTTCCAAGATATCATTGACACCCAAGAAGACTCGGAAATCTATAGGCCTACATTGTTCGATTTATTGGCGCATACCGCCCTACAATTTTACAAAACGGACGAAACAAGCATCACCATACCTGCAGACAAATTTGAAATAGACGACCCTGAAATGCTTTGTGAAGCCTACGCTTTTACCCAGCATACCATTCCTACTTCCGATAAGACCTCTTTACAGGCCAAAGCACTAGCCCTATATCAACAATTGGTATCGTTTCATTTCTCCAACCCCAATCTAAAACCCCTCGTAGAAGTGGATATAGAGCGGTTAAATTACACCTACGCTAACGCCGTTTTCCCGGACAAGGACAACATTTTTTTGGAGGTTTTAAAAGAATCCGCAGAAAACCTCAAACAACATGAATCCTCTTCACTATATCGTTATGAGATAGCGTCACTCTTAAGAACACAAGGAAATAACTATCAACCAGAAAAAGGAGATAATTATAGATGGAAGTTAAATGAGGCCGTTGCCCTATGTGATTCCGTAAATGCAGAATTCTCCAATAGTAGGGGAGCCCAAAAGTGTACAGTTTTAAAATCACAAATTCTGGCTCCCGCCTTGAATATTACGTCCGAAAGAAATGTTCCTATTAACCAAGCGTCTCGCTTACTAGTAAACTACAAGAACCACAACGCTTTAGAACTAAAGGCTTATAAAATAAGTCAAAAACAATTGGAAGAACTGGAGAACCTTTACCCCATTCAAAAACAATGGTCCTATATTATGGCCCTGAAACTTCAGACCAGTTGGACAGCAAAGCTTAAGAACGAGGGCGATTACCAATTACATAGTATAGAAATCCCGGTTCCTGCGCTCGCCAATGGTCAGTACATTATTTTAGCAATGCCCCCTAATCAGCAAAAAGAAAACGATTCCATGGAGAGTTTTGCATTTAGCCCTATACAGGTGACGAATTTGGCATTGACCGAAACCCGTACCCCGAAAAAACATATTTTCCAAGTCGTGGATAGGAATACAGGCAAACCCAAGCCAGATGCCAAAATTACTATTTACTATAAAAAGAACTATCGCAGAACACTGCTTACCAAAAGTCTAGTTACCGACGAAATGGGATTTAGACGTATGGACTTAGACCGGGCGACTATTTCCGTTCAAAAATCCAAGATTGATAAAGGAGATGATGTGGCCTTTTTCGGTACTACCTACATTAGCCAAAAACAAGGCGAAAACAAAACGCCCAAAATCACCTATAAAACGTTTTTGTTTAAGGACCGAAGTATTTATAGGCCAGGGCAACCCCTTTATTTTAAGGGCATCCTTATCGAAAATGACAATGGAATTTCCAAGGTAGCTTCAGGAGAATCCGTTACAATTGGCCTGTACGACGTAAACGGACAGAAAGTCTCAGAAATGGATTTGGAAGCGAACGAATTCGGTTCTTTTACGGGAGAATTCCTATTACCGACCTCTGGACTTACGGGACAGCACTACTTGGAAGTATATGGGACATCAGGTTTGGTAGACGAGGATTTCTATTTCTCGGTAGAGGAATACAAACGTCCTAAATTTGAAACTTCTTTCAATCCCATCAAAGAAGCCTTTAGAGTGAACGATAGTGTTACGGTAAAAGGTGTCGCTACGGCTTTTGCCGGTAGCTCAATCTCGGGGGCTAAAGTTTCCTATCGCGTGCAGCGCAATGTAAACTTCCCGGCGTGGTATTACTGGAGAAGGTCCTACTATTACAATGAAACACAAGAAATTGCAAATGGTGAGACAGTAACCAATGATAAAGGCGATTACGAAATCAGTTTTAAAGCGATTCCCGATTTATCGGTACATAAGGACGACCTACCCATATTTTCCTATTCCGTTACCGCAGATGTTACCGATATTAACGGGGAAACCAGAAGTGCATCAACTACCATACAAGTTGGGTATCATGCTATGATCGCTAACATTATTGTGGATACTAAACTTAATAAATTGGCGAAAGACCAGACTGTTAGTATTAGTACTCAAAACCTGAATAGACAAACCGTTTCCGCCAAGGGAATCTTGAAAATATATAAGTTGGAATCTCCTGACCATGTATTACGGGAAAGACCATGGCCGGCCCCAGATTATCAATACTGGTCCAAAAAGGATTTTAAGGCCTTGTACCCATATGATGCCTATA
>CAJQMW010000082.1 GCA_905479535.1 uncultured Maribacter sp.
GGGGGTCGTGGTACCTTGGGGAAAGGTGATTACCCACCCATCTTTTAACGCTAGCCCAATATTGGAGATGTCGCTCATCTTTACTTGCCTGTTCACATCCTTACCCTCCGCACGCCACGTACGCTCTACGCTTATGGAGCCGGCATAAGCCAATATTTTAGTCAACAAACTTTTTTTCATCGTTTCGGCCGCAGCTATGTAATACATGTTCAGTTTTGGTTGCCAGATGTAGCCCAAGTTCTTAATGGAATCTTCGCGTCCGCTTAAACTAGCGTTGAATACGTGGAACATGGCCACAACATCGGCAAAATAAGTCTGATGGTTACTTACGAACAATACATTGTTATCGGGTAGGCTTCTAATGATTTCGGACCCGTCAATTTCCAATTTATTGAATCGCTTATAACGCTGATGGGAGAGCACGGCCAAAATACGGATGAGCCACTTCTTTAAAAATAAATTATGCCCAAAAGGGTTTGTCTTAAATAATCCCATAAAAGCTAAAATAGTAAATCTGCTTTACAACGCTTGTTTCAAAAGCTCTTTAATCTCGCTTAACATCATTGCGGTCGCACCCCATACAATATAACCATTTAGTTCAAAGGCAGGTACGTCTATTTCTTTCGCGTAAGAAGTGCTTAATTTTTTAGTGACCACATTGGATTCTTTTAAAAAGTCCGTTAACGGAATTTCGATAAATCGTTCTACCTCAGTTTCCTGAATTACGAAGGGGCGAGGTTCCCTATACAGCCCAATGTACGGTTGTACTTCAAAATTACTTGGTGGGATATAAATTTCGCTGATTTCTCGGATAACCGTTATATCGTTCGGGTGCACCCCAACTTCTTCATGCGTTTCCCTTAAGGCAGTGGCCCTTAAATCCTTATCTTCGAACTCAGCCTTGCCCCCGGGAAAAGCAACCTGATTGGAATGCACGCCATTGTATGTTTTGCGGAGAATGCACAACAGCTGTGTGTTGTTTTCAAAGCTGGGATAAAATAATGCCAGAACCGCAGCTTTTTTAGGGTTTTTCTTTTTGATTTTTCCCTCTAAAAGTTCACGGATTCGAATTTCCGGAGCCATTTTATAATGCGAAGCCTCGCCCGGAAGGGGTAAATCTTTTATTTTTGAAATTCGTTGTTCAAAAATATTGAAATCCATGCGTAGAATTAAAATCTTGACTTATGTGTTAATTGGCTTCATTGTATTCTCTGGCTGCAAAGATAGTCCGAAGAAATCAGAAACCACTGATGCTCCAGTACAGAAGGAAATAGATACGCCTATTACCGTTACCGAACCCGAAGTGGAAGTAGAAAAATTTGAGCTTACGGTAGATAACGCCATAGACTTCTTTTTTGAATATCAGCAAGACTTAAAGGTCAATAAGGTGCGGATGACCACCAAATTCGGAAGTTTTGTAATACAGTTGTACGATAATGTTCCCTACCATAAGGCCAATTTTATCTACCTAACTAGAAAAGGTTATTTTGACAATACCCAGTTTCATAGGGTAGTCAAGGATTTTATCATTCAGGGTGGAAATTCCGATGATAAAAGGACCGCCGAGAAACGGGGTGATATTGGAAGGTATCTTTTACCACCGGATACAAGAAAAGGATACAGACACCACCGGGGAACCGTCTCCATGCCCAGTAGCGAAATCAACAATCCCCATATGCTGGCCTCACCCTATGAATTTTTTATTGTGGTAACGGACCCGGGCTCCTACCATTTGGACGGGGATTTTACACCCTTTGGAAGGGTCATGGAAGGTATGGATGTGGTGGACGAAATAAACAGGCAACCGGTGGGCAAGGGCGATTGGCCCTCACAGAATATTTATATTCAAAAAGCGGAAGTTATTGAGTAGTTGATCGTTGCTCGTTGTAAGATGGCAAAAAATAGTATACCCACTTAACTCTTTAATTGTTAACTCTTTAGCTATTTAACTTATTTACTTACAACCTTCTGCACTTATAAATATTCGGAAGGGAAATCCTAAACCTTACTGCCACTAATCGCATGATTATGATGGCCAGAATAGCGGCGATGTAGGCAAGCGTATCATCCACCGGAAACTGAATTAATATAAAATAGAAAGACCCCCCTAAAATACAAACCGTGGCGTAAATCTCCTTTCTAAAAATCACAGGAATTTCATTACAGAGGATATCACGTATCACGCCTCCAAAACTTGCGGTAATCGTACCTAGGGCTATACTCATTACCGGAAGGAGTTCCGCGCTGATTCCCTTTTCTATGCCGACCATGGTGTACAGACCAATCCCAATGGTATCGAACAAAAACAAAGATTTTCTAAAGTGTTTTAATTGATTAACGAAAAAAATAGCAACAATCACCGTACCCAAGATTACAAAGAGATAAATAGGAGCTTGCATCCAACCTACCGGTGTATTACCAATTAATAAGTCCCGCAAAGTTCCTCCACCTACCGCCGTTACAAAAGCAATAATAAACACCCCGAAAAGGTCCAGTTTCTTTTCCATGGCCACCAACACCCCAGAAATGGCGAATGCTACCGTTCCTAAAATATCCACTACAAGGTATAACATACGCTAGAGCTGTTGGGTGTAAAAGTTGTAATCCTTAATTACGATATCAACAAATTCAATAGGTTTTAATTCGGTCGAAATATCCATGACCTTTTTTAGCCGTGTACTTAACGACAGGATTACGTTATGGTTTCCGTTTCTTTTTGCACCATCGTAAACCTCCTTTATCGTCTGCATTTCACTATCCTTAAATAGGGTAACCTGTGGAAATTTTGGAATATAATCGGAAGGTAACTCACGAAGTAAGGTGTCCTTCAAAAAAACACGCTTTTTTTCGCTTATGACGGTAGTTCCCGCGGCGATATCTCCAACCCGTTGTCCTTGACCTCGAATTAATATCGTAAAAACGGCAATTCCCCCGGAACTTAAGGAAACATCAATAATTCGTAAAATCCACCGAACAAAATAATTGGCAAAACTAGGCTTTGTGCCATCCAGCTTTACCACACGTATTTGCATGAAACTTTTACCAATCGTCTTGCCGTCCATAAAGGTTTCCAATAACAGATAGTATAAAAATGCCGGTAAGCTCATCAACAAATAAATGGCCCATGAATCCCCAGGCTCCACATCTAGCGCCAACAAAAACCAAAACATTAGAACGTAATAAATAATGATGATCAGGGTATCAATAATAAAGGCCAACATACGATCTCCCAAATGCGCCGTGTTTTGATCGATGCTTATATTTTGCGCCGTTTCTATTTGAAATTGTTCCATTGTTTCGTTTCTTTGATATAAACCCTATAGCTCATGCGCGAGGCTGCTTTTGTGAAGCAAAATAAGGACAAATGGTCTACTTTTGAAAGTGCTTTGGCTAACAAAACGAATATTGCTCCCAATGTATTGTCCGATCTTTACATTGAAGTTACGGATCACTTAAGCTACGCAAAGACCTTTTATCCAAAGAGCAATACAGAGTTCTACTTAAATTCGCTGGCGTCACAGGCACACCAAAAGATTTATAAGACCCGAAGAGAGCCCAAAAACCGAATAATTAGTTTTTGGAAGACGGGGTTCCCAACCATGTTCGGCCAACACCACCTGGAGCTACTGATCGCTTTTCTCGTATTTTCCTTTTTTACCTTCGTAGGGGCATTTTCAGCGGCAAACGAGGGCGATTTTGTACGTTCAATTTTGGGAGATGGCTATGTGAACATGACCTTGGAAAATATTGAGAAAGGTGACCCCATGGCCGTTTATAAGGAGATGGGCGAATTTAATATGTTCTTGGGCATAACCATCAACAATATACGCGTTGCCCTTATGGCGTTCGCCTTCGGAATCATGTTCGGTATTGGCACCTTCATGGTCCTATTACAGAACGGAATTATGCTGGGCAGTTTTCAATACTTTTTTTATGACCAAGGGCTGTTATGGGAATCTGTAAGGACCATATGGATACATGGCACCATTGAGATTTCTGTAATCATCATCGCGGGATGCGCGGGTCTGGTCATGGCCAATGGCATGCTTTTCCCAGGAACCTACACAAGGTTGGAATCATTTAAGAGAGGGGTGAAGAACGGCTTGAAAATTATGGTGAGCACTGTTCCCTTTTTCATTATTGCGGGATTTCTGGAAGGTTTTGTTACCCGCCATACAGAAATGCCGGACTGGCTTGCCATGCTCATTATTTCCGGTTCCTTGGCACTCATTCTATTTTATTACGTTATTTATCCCTATCAATTGAACAAGAAACTAAAATTACATGAAGACCGATTACATTGAGTTTAAAAAACAACGGGAGTTAGGAGACATCCTCTCCGATACCTTTGGGTTTTTACGAAAGGAATTCAAGCCCTTTTTCACCACCTATTTTAAGATTGTGGGCCCTTTTTTATTGGTCATGATTTTGGCCTTGGTATTTTATATGTATTACGCCGGAAATTCCTTCGGCCTATTATTCGTTGGTAATTCCCCAGAGTTAAACAACCTATCCGTAATTTTCATCATTGCTTTGGTCTATGTTTTCTCTATAGTAGCAGTTTATACTATCTCACAATCAACAGTACTCCATTACATCAAATCCTATGCGAACGGAGGCGGTAACACCAATTTTGAAACCATTCAAAAAGAGGTCTATGCAAGTTTTTGGAGTTTTATAGGGCTTGGCATCATGGTGGGACTGTCCGTCGCCGTAGGTTTCATTTTTTGCATCATTCCAGCAATATACCTCTACGTCCCCTTAATGCTTTCCTTTAGTATATTGGTATTCAACAAAATGGGAGCATCAGATGCCTACAGCTATAGTTTTAAACTGGTAAAAGACGAATGGTGGATGACCTTTGCGACCTTCTTCGTTATTGGCATAATAGTCGTTATTGCCACTTACGCCTTCGCCATACCAACGGCCATTTATCAATGGATGAAAATGGGTATTTTTTCGGGGGAGGTAGATGCAGAGAGTATGCTCAATATCTTTAAGGACCCCATCTATATTTTATTCAATATCATAAGCACCTTGGGCCAATTTTTGTTGAACCTCATCAGTGTTGTTGCAGGGGTTTTCATTTATTTTAACCTCAACGAGAAAAAGAACTTTACCGGCACCTACGAACGTATAGAGCGCTTGGGTGAATCCCCCGAAAATTAGAGATGGTATACCGCTTAAAGTTCTTATTGATATACGGTTGCTTTTGTACAACAATGGTGGCCCAAAATGATAGCATACCCATAAAACTTGATATTGCGCCCCTAGTTCAAAAGACCATTAATGAAGGGGAACTTGAAACGTTTAGGGAAGACCCAGATTTTAACTATGAGGTTGCTAAAAATAACGCTCCCGAATGGTGGGTAGCGTTTAAAAATTGGTTGTCCAACGCTTTGATACGCTTTTTTGAATGGTTATTTGGGGTTGAGGAAGCGGTTGGTGCTTTTAATACCTTTCTAAAAGTCCTTCCCTATCTTCTCCTATTGGTTCTCGTTTTTATACTGATCAAATTTTTCATTAACGTGAATGCCAGGGCAGTTAGTTTCAACAAAAAGAACGAGGCGTTGGTCACCCTTTCGGAAGAGGAACACATAATTAAGAACGAGGATATCCAAAAATTGATACAGCAGGCATTAGCGGATAACAACTACCGTTTGGCCGTAAGATATTATTACCTATTTATGCTGAGGCTAATGAACGAAAAAGAAATCATTAGTTGGGAGCTTCAAAAGACGAACGCCGATTACAATAGGGAGTTGGAAAAAACAGTACACAAAAAACCTTTTGCACGGATTACCCGATTGTATGAATATATATGGTACGGGGATTTCCCTATTGATGAAACTAATTATAGGAAAGCAGAAGCCAATTTTTTATCGTTAAAAGAAGCAGTACTGAATGGGTAAAAAGGCAACCATATATATTGTTATTGCCCTAGTTACTTTAGGGGCGTTAATGTTGATTCAGTACAACAAACCCAAAGAAATCAATTGGTACGAATCTTACGTGTCCACCCATAAAATTCCTTACGGAACGTATGTATTCAATCAGATAATTCCCAAACTTTTCGGTGATAGGCTGCAACAAGTCAGCGTTCCCCCATTCGAATTTTTACAAAAGAACAAGGACTTGGAGGGCACCTATTTTTTTGTAAACAACAACATCGTATTCGATAAAGCTGAATTAGAATCTCTCTTGGAATGGATCTCTAAGGGGAATACCCTATTCGTAGCCTCAAAAACTTTCGAAGAAAAACTATTGGACACCCTAAATCTAGACCTGGGAAGTTTGTACGGGGGATTTGAAGTAAGTCAACATCAAAACCACAATTTGGTAAATCCGAGCTTAAAGCACGCTGACAGCGTAATTTTTGACAAAGCTACCTACACGCCCTATTTCAAGAAAATTGATACCCTAAACACCATCGTGCTAGGACAGGTGTTCACTGAACCGTTCAACGGCAAGGAAATTGAAAAACCGAACGTAAACATCATTTCGCAGCCTTT
>CAJQMW010000083.1 GCA_905479535.1 uncultured Maribacter sp.
GTTTTTGTTTATTCCGCAAACGGGTTAAAATTCCGCAATCTTGTTTTTTTTTGTTTTTAAAATCCGCAACATTTTGGTTTAAATCTCAATATTTTTTCCGTAAAATTTGCGTTCGAGTGAGTGTTTTTAATGCAAGGTAACTCGGTTATATACGTAAGTTTTATCGGCATATACCCCCAAATTGGAGGGCTATACGTATGTTTTTCGCTTTTTTATTAAGCATAGTCATCTGGTAAATTTAAAAAATTGTACTATAAATCGTCAAAAGGATTATGTATTTTACGAATACTGTCATGGGTTACATGGGTATAGATCATAGTCGTTTTTGGATCACTATGGCCTAAAAGTTCTTGAATATAACGTAAATCCGTTCCGTTTTCCAACAAATGGGTAGCAAAACTATGTCTTAGGGTGTGTAATGTTATTCCCTTTTTATTTACGCCGGCTTTTATCAAACCGTTTTTCAAAATTAGCTGTGCACTTGTTTTTGAATATTTTCCGCCTTTCTGCCCCTCGAACAAATAATCCTTGGGCCTGTACTTTTTAAAATAATCTCGAAGTAGGGTCAAGAACTTTTCGGAAAGTAACGTATATCGGTCTTTTTTGCCTTTTGCATTTTGAACAAAAATCAGCATGCGTTTACTATCAATATGGTGCGGCTTTAATGAAAGTGCTTCGCCTATTCGCAATCCGGAAGAATAGATAAGTGTCAATAAGGTTTTGTGTTTAAGATTAGACGTGTTCTGCAATAAAGACCCAATTTCTTCTTGTGTAAGGATTTGTGGTAGTTTTTTGGGTTTCTTGGGACGTTCTATCGTTAGCCCGTCCAGCCGTAAATCCTTAAATTCCATATATTTTTTTATACCATTGATACATTGGTTTTGGTAACTAATGGATTTGTTGGCCCTAACGATAAATTCATAATTGAACCGTTCTACGGATTTCTCTGAATTTATAGCTAGCTTTCTAAGTAAGATGTACCTAAGGTAAAAAGCGGTAACTTCTGCATAAGTGTTCACTGTGTTTTCACTTAGCCGCTTTTGTTGCATCCATTTTTTAAATTTTAAAAGGGACCGTACATCTTTCTCAACTAATGCAGGGAGTTTAATTTTCTGCAGTATCGGATTTTCTATTGGTTTTGGCGGTGTCATAAGGGAACTATAGTCCACATAAATATTCAATTTCCGCAAATGCAGATAAACCATTTGCCTGGTTTGCAAAGAATAATCGGTATAATAGCATTTATGTGTGTCGCTCCAGAAGATATTGGGTAACTGATTTAAATGAGTACCGATATCATCATTATAAGAAAAAGAAATACCTAGCCGATCTTGGTCGCAATGCCGAAATTTAGTTAGGGTGACCGTTTTCATTCCTACTATACTCTTGTTTTATTCCTCTTCCGAGCTACTGTTTTCTTCGGCCTCCCTTGAAAGATCGTTCTTTAGAATGTTCAACTTTTTGAGTTTCGCTTTCCAAGACTCCAAGGCTTCTTTATGGCTCTCCACTTTTTTTATGACATCTTGGACAATGGGGTTATCTTCAGAAGCATTCGAGAAAAACTGTAGGTTAGTTTCCAATTGACGGATTTCGTTTTTACTCTCTTCAATCTTTTTCCGAATAAAACTACGCTCGTTCTGTATGGCACGCTCCTGGTTATCATCCTGTTTAAGTTGCTGAATTTTATTCCCGTATTTCAACAACTCCGATTCTTGTTGACTAATGTCCATTTTCTGGAACAGCGCATCGATGATTTTATTGAATTTTTGATTGATACTCTTTTGCTTAAAGGGAACATGACCATATTTTTTCCATTCTCCTATAAACGCTTTTATACGCTGAAGGTCCTTTTCTTTTTCGCCACTTAGTTGAAACTCTTTTAAGCGCGACATAATTTCTTCCTTATGCTTAAGGTTTTCTTTCTCTACCTTAAATGCACTGTTTTTAGAGGCTTGTATTCTATTAAAATAATGGTTACAAGCAGCTTTGAATTCTTTCCAGAGCTTATCGGAATATTTTCTAGGTACATGGCCTATTTTTTTCCATTCACTTTGGATCCGTTTCATTTCTGGGGTAGCTACATCAAAATCCTCGCTGTCCTTTAGTGAAACGGCGATTTCCAGCAGCCCCCTTTTCTTATCTAGGTTCTCCTGCTGGGATTTTTTTAGGTTTTTGTAGAAAGCATTCTTGTGCCTGTTAAATGCCCTTACCGCTTCTTTAAAAGAAGTCCATGTCTTTTCATTATCCTTTTGTGGCACTTTACCTGCTTTAAAAAACGACTCCCTAAGTTCCTCTAGTTTTTTAATTTGTCTTTGTAAACCGCCGTGGTTATCGGAAACGTTTTGGGACAGCTCCAATATTTCATTGATGATCTCCTTTTTACGTTCAAGGTTTTGTTCACTCAGTTTATCGAGATTCCTAAAATATTCCTGTCTTCTTTCATGTATGGCCTTGGTAGCTGCACTAAAACGATTCCATATCGCTTCCCGGTGTTCTTTGCCAACGGGGCCAATATCCTCTTTCCAAATTTTATGGAGTACCTGTAGTTCCCTAAAGGCCTTATTCAAATCCGGCTCCACGGCCAAGGTTTCGGACCTATCCACTATTTTCTGCTTTTCCTCCAGGTTATGTTTAAAATCTAAATCCCGAAGCTCCCGGTTGAGGTGAAGAAAATCATAGAAAATTTCGATATGGTGATGATAGGTACGCCAAACATTATTGTATTCGTTTCTGGGAATAGGGCCGGCTTCACGCCATTTTTCCTGGATTTCCTTAAAGTTCTTATAGGTGGTATTGATGTCTTCTTCCACATTTACCAAACCTTTGAGGTTTTCTATGAGTTCTAGCCTATGGGCCAAATTTTCTTTATGGCTTTTCTCTAGGTTCTTGTAATACTGATTCCGTTTTTCCCTGTACTCTTTATAAACCTCGTTGAACTGCCTTTTGGTGACGGAGTTGTACCTGAAATCTATTTCGTTACCACCGTTGGCAACGAAATCTTCCTTTTTCTCGTCAATAAATTCTTTAAATTTTTGGTTGAACTCTTCCTTGATGCCATCAACATGTCTTTTTATGGCCTGTACTTTTTCACTACGCACCAATTTTTGCAGTTCACCCACCAAATTTTCCATGCTCATGGCATGATAATCCAATAACGGTATCTGATGTCTTTTCTCTGTGTCCTTGTCTTCTGCGTCCTCGGCGTTGCTTTCGTCAATTTCATCAAGAACATCGTCATCTTCGGACGTAGTGGGCGTGTCCGCTGATTCTTCAGCTTCCTTAGTTTCGCTTTCGGCAGCTTGGGGCCTATTTTCCGGATTAGATTCTGTGGTTTTTTCCGGAACTTCGGCGTTATTCTTCTCGCTTTCCTTCGGATTTTTTGGTTCAGCGGATTTTTCCTCGGCTACCTTTATTTCCTCACCGGTTTTCTCCAAAGCATCTTTCTCCTGCTTGGTAGTTGGCGTGGTGTTTTCTACTGCTTCTTTTTTTGGCAGTTGTTGTTCTTTGTCTTCTGGCATCATCCATGATTAGGTTTTTACAAGATAGTGACAACCTTAGGAAATGCAAAGAATATAGAAGTTCTTTTTGGAGCATTTGCGTTAATAGGGCCTGGCTCGGTTAGATGGCCTATGGGGATTTTTGGAATCTCGGCTGTTCCTTTGTTCGTAAAGTTTTTATAAGGATTTAAAACTATTCGTTCCAAATTTCCCAAGCTTTTTCTGCTTGTAATTCTAGCATCTTCAATCCGTTCAGAATTGTGGCGCCCTGTTGTTCCCCGCTCAGCAGAAAAGCAGTTTTCTTGGGGTTATATATTAAATCGAAAAGCAGATGATGCTTACCGATCGCCGTATAGGGAATAGCGGGTTTTCCTGATACGTCCGGAAAGGTTCCCACGGGAGTACAATTAATAACAATTGTATGTGCTTCAAGTATTTCGGCATCCAATTCTTCATAGGTAAAACCATTGTTCTTTCCGGTCCTGGATATAAATTTGAAGGGAATGTCCAAATTCTCCAATACATAGGCTATTGCTTTGGAGGCGCCTCCGGTCCCTAAAATAAGTGCTTTTCTATGATATTTCTGAATATGGGGTTCTATGGATTTTTGAAAACCATAGGCATCGGTATTAAAACCAATAAGCTTGCTATCCCTTATTTTAATGGTATTTACGGCGCCAATCTTTCTGGCAGATTCTTCCAATTCATCCAGGTAAGGAATAATTAATTCTTTGTAGGGGATGGTTACGTTAAGCCCCCTAATCCCAGGTGTGTTTTTCATTAAGCTTGGAAATTCTGTTATTTCTTCTAAATCAAAATTTTCGTAGATATGATTTTTGAGGCTAGAATCCTCAAATTTCCGAGCAAAATAACCCCGTGAAAACGAATAGGAAATATTCTTT
>CAJQMW010000084.1 GCA_905479535.1 uncultured Maribacter sp.
GTTCTGCCATTACCGAAAGTGGTACAAGGCCGGTGCGCGGTGGGGATGCTGGATAAGGCAGCTTTCGAACAACAGGTCAAAAATCGAAGTGTTCTTCATCCCGCCGTATTCGCCGGAACTCAACCCACAGGAATATGTCGACCAAGACCTGAAGACCAATATAATCGGCAAGAAGAGGACCATCAACAAGGACCGGTTAAGGGAAAACATCAGCGGTTTCATGAACAAAAGGAAAAAGGACAGACCGCAGGTGAAAAAATATTTCCACCATAGGCACGCCCAGTATGCTGCCTAGCGGATTTGTAAGAACTAACTTACCTAACCATTAATAAATCCGAAGTTCTAGGCAATAAGCTATCACTTCAGAAATCACACCTTGGTTAGAAGAGCAAGCAGCTATATGGGGTTCGGATTATACCTATAATTTAGGCGGGGATGCCGAAAGCACCGCAGAAAATATGGATGCTGGGGCCAGTTATTTGCCCCAATCGGCATTTATTATTGTGATGCTAATGATAATCCAATTTAACTCCTTTGGAAAAACGGTCATGATTGTTTGTACCATTCCTTTGGGAATCATCGGTATGGTTTTAGGGCTACTGATTTTTAATGTTCCCTTCGGATTTATGGCCTTTTTAGGCGTGATTTCCTTGGCTGGAATTGTCATCCACAATGCCATAGTCTTGGTAGACCGAATAGAAATAGAAAAAAGAGAAATCAAACGAAAACCCCAACATGCCATTATCGCTGCCTGTTTACAACGATTTCGCACCATTTTATTGGCAACTTTTACACCTGTACTTGGTTTGATACCGTTATACTTAGGTGGAGACGAAATGTGGGAACCCATGGCCGTAACCATTATGGTAGGGCTATTGTTCGGAACCGTAATTACTTTACTCTTTATTCCAGCTTTTTATAGTATTTTGTATAGAACTGGTTTAAACTTTTGCATTTAAGTGAAAATTAGCCCTTTTTTGCCCAGTTGAAGACTTTTTTGAGTTGCATAGCCGGCCTACGGAAGGCAAAAAGTGGGTGAAAAAAGGCAATTTTTTAGCGAATGGAAAAAGTTTAAACCAGTTCATAAAGAGTATACTTTTAATGAAACCCTATTAGGAACCTAATTTTTATAAAATTACAGTGAGCAGAAATCTTAAACAATTCTTGAAGCTACTTTGGCAATCCCTCTTATTTTGGTCGATTGCCATGGGATTATTGGGGGTATTCAGGTACTACGGAATTGATGAAGCCGAAAGTATCGACCTTAACCATGGTTTTAGCAAGATCGGTATACCACGCATTCTAGGTGCCTATGTCGTTCTAGGTTTTTCAATCGGCCTTTTATATACTATTGTTGATTCCGTTTTTGAAAAGCTGGTTTCGAAAAAATTAACTATGGGCTTAAGGATGTTTTTTAAGAATATCGTATACCTTATTGTGACTATCGCACTTTTTACGCTGGCCATAGAAATTTTTTCCAGTATAAATCAACTGAATATCAATAATGAATTTGGTTGGTGGCGTACGAACAAAACTTTTAGGGCAATTGTTTTATACATTATTTTATGCTCCTTCGTTTTTTCCTTTCTGAAAATTGCGATCGAAAAGTTCGGAAAAGGGGTTTTCATAAAGATGCTGATGGGAAAATACAAGAACCCGAAAGAGGAAAAACGCATTTTTATGTTTTTGGATTTAAAAAGTTCAACGGGCATAGCAGAAGAATTAGGGCATTTCAAATACAGCCAGTTGATTCAAGATTGTTTTTATGATCTCAACGAAGTGACACCCAAGTATGATGCCGAAATTTATCAGTATGTGGGAGATGAAGCCGTATTGTGCTGGCCCTATAAAAAAGGATTGGCAAACACCAACTGTGTGCGTTTGTTCTTTGCCTTTCAACGACAAAAGTTGGCAAAGAAGGAATATTATTCCGAAAAATATGGTTTGGTCCCAGAATTTAAGGCCGGGCTACACGGTGGTGTTCTCATGGTGGCAGAAGTGGGCATAGTAAAGAAAGAACTGGCCTATCACGGGGATGTTATCAACACTTCGGCGCGTATTCAAGAAGAATGCAACAAACACAATGTTCGCATATTGATTTCCGAGACATTGTTAAAAGACCTAAGAGTCGATAACTCTTTTTCATCAACGTCTTTAGGTACCGTTCCGTTAAAAGGAAAGCACAAAAAAATAAATATCCATACCCTAAGTGAGTTATGATTGAAAAATTATACCGTTATCGTTTTAAGCTTTTCTTTTTTACCCAGATTATCATACTGCGGTCATAACTTTTCCATTTTTGGCAGCATAGCTTCGTTTTTCTCATGAAATTCTTCCATACTGGAAAGAATTTTGTTCAACAACTGAAGCACCTCGTTCATGTAGGGGCCTTTGTTCAACATTACACATTCTGCCTTCAACGAGGTTGTTGCATCTGTAATTTCCGCTCTGGAAGGCTGGCCCTTTTTTGCAAAACTTTCTAAAACCTGGGTTGCCCATACCACGGGGACATGGGCGGCGCCACATATAGCCAGTATTTCTTGCTGGACTTTTCCAATGTGCTCCCATCCTGTTTCTACCGCAAGGTCTCCTCTAGCGATCATGATCCCAATATATTTGACCTTCATGGCGGCAAGTAGTATCTCCACCAGATTGTCAAAAGCAAATCGGGTCTCTATTTTAAGGATGATACTCAGTTTATTGACCGCATCCCATTTTTCCAGTTCCGTTACTAACTCTTCTACATCGTCTTTGGAGTTGACAAAGGAAAAATTTACCACGTCCGCATGCTTTGCAACGAATTCCAGGTCAATCTTATCTTTGGCCGTAAGTCCGCTAATTCCAAGGTCGGTTGACGGGAAGTTCATTCCTTTTTCGGCCTTCAATTTGGATCCCTTTTCCTTGGCCCTAGTGATACGTACCTCAAAGCGATCCGGGTATAGGGCCTCGATACGTCCCTCGATCTTACCATCGTCGAATAAAATCTTTTCGCCCTCTTGTATTCGCTCAAAAACGGCGGGAAGCTGACACGATATACTTGCACCTTTCACAAGATTACCATCTTCATCAAGTCTTGCCGGGTTGCCCGGGGTACCTGCTTTTGTAATCGTAAGCAGATCATCGGTCCTTAGTAATATCGACCGCTCAATAGGAGGAAGTTCTCCCACGGTACCATTTTCAAGTTCTCGGTTTACGCAACGTATGACCGTTCCCGTAGCTATATAGGATGTTTTATAGCCATGTGCCTGTACCTCTTGCTCGCCAATGTAGACCACTTTTAGCTTTCGCAACTTATTTCTTGTATCGGTTATGGCCAATTTATCTCCCGGGGCCAATTTCTGAAGCCATTCTAGGGCAATGGGCAGGGTATTTGGTTCCGAATCTTCTTTAATCTCCGGAACAAATACAAGCAAAGCAGGACTAACAATGTTTCCGGTCTCATCGCGTTCCGGCCTGAATTTTCGAATTTTGGGGCCGGGGGTAATGTCTCCTGTCCTGATTTTGGGGCCCGCAAGATCCATAGCGATTTTCACCTTCTTACCAAAGGCCTTGGAGGCCTGTTTTACATTCAGAATGATTTTTTCCCAAATTTCGGGATTATCATGTGCGCAATTGATTCGAGCACAGTTCATTCCATGCCGCACCATATCATGAACCATTTGATAGTCATGGGCGGCCTGGGTGGGCTGTGTGACCATGATCCGAACCCTTCTTCCTTTGGAGCGGTACCCCAAAAGCTCTTTGGTATGCCTATTCAACAGTCTTTCCCCGTTTTTTATGGACAGCCCCGCCTTGTTATTCACCATCGGTCGATCTCCCAACAAACTATGTAGGATAAACCTTGTTTTCAACAAGCTGGACATTAAATGGCCTTCTGCTTTTGCGAGCCTGGTCAACCCTAAATGCTGCAGCTTTTTTTGGGTGGTCCTTAAATCGAAGGTTCTAAACGTAGTATAACGGATTAGATTCCGAGCACTCTTAAAGTAAATTGGGCTCACTTGTTCCAAGAGGCCTTCAGCCCTTGATTCTTCCTGTCCTATGGCTGCTAAAATGACTTCTATTTGGGCGATCAATTCCCTTATTTCCTCTTCCTTTATTTTCATGTGTTCAACTTACTTTGAGGTTAGTGGTAATTCCCTGTCCCAGGAAATTTTAAAAAATTTTACGTCCTCGTATTATGAAGCATCCACTTTTATAATCAATTAATCAATGACCAATATTGGGACTGTTGAACGCATCGTAAGTTCTTTGGTAAGAAGCCCTTCGGAAGGGGCACTTGAATGTGCATGGTTCTTTGGCAGGATGGCCACCATATCAATGGTATTCCTTTCCGCATAGTCGGCAATTCCGCGTAAAATATCAGGGTCTTCTATAAAAGCGTGGTGTGAGTAAAAATTCTCTAGATAGTATTCCAAAAGGTTTTCGTTGCTTTCATCGGTTTTGGAATACCCATAAATTCCATCTTCATTTTGAATGGTAAGCACATCGACTTTTGCATCAAAACGACAAGCGAGTCGTAACAATGTTTGTAACGCAGATTTATCGTCTATGTTGTCCTTACCCAAGACCAATGCAATCTTTTTGATGCTAAATTCCTGAAAATCCTTTGGAATGACCAAAACAGGACAATTGTCTATCTCCAATGCCAAATTTGCAGTGTTGGATATGACAATTTCTTTGTTGTCGTGGGCTCCAGATGTTCCCATAATTACCAAATCTATGGCTTGTTCACTCTGAACTTGTAGAATAGATTCGGTCAAGGAACCTCTACCCCTGAACCATTCGATACTTCCGCGAAATTTAGGAACGTAATTCTCCTTTATGTTTTTAAAATCCGCTTCAGAGTGTTCCTTTGTACCATCTAAAGCGATATGGGCCAATACAATCTTGATATCCCTATCCATTCCGATAAAGCCAACAGCATACGTTAAGGCTTGTACCGATATTTCCGAGAAGTCAAAAGGGATTAAAATAGTTGAAATCTTATCCATGTTATCTAAATATTTGTAATTGTTATAGTGTAAAAATGATGCCTAGCTTAATCTATTAATATAATGTTTTTCATGCTTTTGTAGTATAATATTGAACTCATTTAAACTTTCTGTTACAGATGGTGGTCCATGACCTGGTGCGCATCGATCAGTGGCCCACCGTGCATGATTTCTTCCGAGGCCTGGTTGATGAACTTGTCAAAGTTCAGGTGGAAGGAATGTGCCAACTGGATGGATTTGCTTACGTAGGCCCCTTTTTGTAACCAGGTATTCATGGGGTCTAACATTTCGGTGGGGACACCATGGCAATATTTGGGCATATAGAGTCCAAAAATGGGATGCTGTCCGTAATCCACTTTTTCTAGCTCACCTTCTAAAATCGAGGATATCATCGCCCTGGTATATTTCAATTTTATTCGCGATCCCACGCCGTAAGGCCCACCGCTCCAACCGGTATTTATCAACCAAACGTTTACACCGGCCTCCGTCATTTTTTTACTTAACATCTCGGCATAGACGGTCGGGTGCAATGGCATAAAGGGTTCCCCGAAACAGGCGGAGAACGAGGGTACCGGTTCGGTAATACCGGCTTCGGTGCCGGCAACCTTAGCGGTATACCCGGATATAAAATGGTAAGCGGCCTGACCGGGGGTCAACTTAGAAACGGGAGGTAAGACGCCAAAAGCGTCACAGGTCAAAAAGAAGATATTCCTAGGGTTCTTGGCATATGACGGCACTTGGATGTTATCGATATGTCCGATAGGATAACTGACCCGTGTGTTCTGGGTGATGGAGCTATCAAAATAGTCCACCTCCTTTGTACCATCTTTAAACACAACGTTCTCCAAAAGGGCACCGGGTCGTATGGCCCGGTAGATGTCGGGCTCCTTTTCTTCGGTCAGGTCTATGACCTTGGCGTAACAGCCACCCTCGAAATTAAAGATGGTATTATCGGCCGTCCAGCCATGCTCGTCATCCCCGATCAGCTTACGGTCCGGATCGGCGGAGAGGGTCGTTTTTCCGGTTCCGGAAAGACCGAAGAAAATAGCGGTATCACCGTCTTCCCCGACGTTGGCGGAACAGTGCATGGGCAATACGCTTTTTTCAATGGGGAGGATAAGGTTCAAGGCCGAGAAAATACCCTTCTTCATTTCACCCGTATATGCCGAACCCCCTACCAAGGCAATCTTTTTTGTAAAATCCAGGATGGAAAAATTACCTGCCCTTATTCCAAAAGCTTCTGGATCTGGTGCTTGATAACCGGGAGCGCAAAGTACCAGCCATTCTTCCCCAAAATCCGCGATTTCTTCTTCCTTCAACCGAAGGAACATATTCTTGATGAAAAAATTGGACCATGGATATTCAGTTATGGTACGCACGTTCATTCGGTATTGGGGATCGGCGCAGACATAGGCATCCCGCACATAGACTTCCTTTCCGCTCAAATAATTGACCACTTCGTCGTAAAGCCGGTCAAAATTTTCGGGGTCGAGGGGTTTATTGATTCGACCCCACCAGACCTTATCCTTCGTATAACCATCCTTGACCAAAAAGCGGTCTTTCGGGGACCTTCCCGTAAATTTTCCGGTATTGATGCAAAGGGTACCGTTCTCGGTCTCTGTTCCCATACCCTTTTCTACGGTTATTTTTTGAAGTTTTTCCCCTTCCAAGTTCCAATGTGCGGTTACGTTCTCCAATCCATATTTGGAAAGGTCTTCGTTCTTTGGTGTTTTAGATACTGTTTCCATTTGTAATGTATTAAGTGTTAATATGTTTAAAAAGGCCAAATAAGCGGCACTAATAGCATTGTGGCCATAAAAAATAAAAGTAAAAGAGGGGCTCCCACCTTCATGTAATCCATAAACTCGTAACCGCCCGCTGATAGTACCATGGCATTTGTGGTGGTACCGACCGGGGTTAAAAATGCAGTTGAAGCACTAATGGCGACCACGATCATAAAGGGTTTTGGGGATACCCCCAGGGAAACTGCCGCCATATAGGCAATAGGTGCCATGAGTACAGCGGTAGCCGAATTATTGATGGTTTGACTAAAAGAAGTGGTCAATAGAAAAACACCACCCAAAAGCACCGTTGGGTGAATAGCTCCTAAGTATTCAACGAGGTTATTGGCCACTATTTCTGCCATTCCCGTTTTTTGTAAAGCGACGCCCATGGGAATCATGGCGGCGATCATGACCACACTGGTCCAACTGATGCCTTTATAGGCTTTGGAAATTGGCACACAACCGGACAACATAATGATTCCTGCGCAGACCAAAGCGGCAATGGCACCCGGAAGTATATTGAATACCAGAAACAGTATCAATAATACCAGCGTCCCAAGGGCTATATAGGAACGTACTGTAAGTACATCCACATTTTTGACCATGGCTTCCGGGCTTCCGGAAATGACTAAATTTTCAT
>CAJQMW010000085.1 GCA_905479535.1 uncultured Maribacter sp.
GGCGTAAAAGCGGGGTCCCTACGAATGACCTGACCGGAAACCAACGGACTTAAATTTACATCCTCAACGGGTTGTACGGTTCCCGTAGCCACGATTATTGGCTCAAAAGCGCCTTTTTTTATAGTCATTACATCAACTAGCATGGCAGTTTCAATCGTTGCCCCTTCCCGTTGGGCTTCTGGCTCCGTTGAAAAAATGAGTGCAGTAATTACCAAACCACCACCAAGAATGGCCAAGCAAATCCAAAGTATCTTTTTATTGTTCATAAAATTCTGTTCCTTTTACTCAATTCTCTAATGTCCTCCCAGTTTCGAAGCCTCCCGCCAAAGCCCTATACAATCCAATGCGGGCTTGAACTTGCCTCAATTGTGCCGCTACGTAGTCGCGGCGTAGTTGCTGTTCTTGATCTAAACCTATGAGTACATCCAAGTAAGGGCTAAAACCATTTAAAAATTCGACCCGTAGTTGTTTATTGCTTTTGGCAGCCAGTTCCAATTGACGTTCGATATTCCCTGACCGCTTCTTTTGCATCATATCCTGTACCAGACCATCCTCCACCTCCTGGAAGGCCACTAATGTAGTCTGCCCGTACTCATAGAGTCTTTGTTGCTTAATAGCTTCGTTTCTACTGACCTCGGCACTTAGTTGCCCTCCATAGAATAGGGGAGCCAATAAATTACCTGCAAGGGAATAGGCCCAATTATCAAAAAGGTTGGCAAAATTGTTGGCTCGTAATTGACCGCGCGTATTAATTGAAATCCTGGGATATTTGTTTCGCACGGCAGAAGCCATATCACGGTCTGCGGCAAGTAAGATTGCATAAGACTGTTGCAAATCGGGCCTACGGCGCACCAATTCCAAAGACAGTCCGGTTTCTGGGAGCTCGGGTAAATTCGGTAATTCTGTATATTGAAAGGTAATATTTTCTTGAGGTTGCCTTCCTAGAAGCACCGCTAGCTGATTTTCCAAGAGACTGACATTTGTACTGAATATGATTTGTTGTTCCTTAGTGCTTTCCAACAATTGCGCTTGCCTTAGAATGTCCACAGCCCTTATTTGACCGCCCACGAAGCGTGATCGTATCAGTTTAATAATATCTTCATTGGTGGCAATCTGTTCTTTGGTTATTTTCAATTGTTGTTTCGCAGCCTGTAGTTGGTACCAAATGGTAGCAATTTCTGCAGATAGTGATATGGCTGCAGTACGGTAATCGAAAAGACTTGCCTGGGCCCTAAATTTTTCAGCTTGCACTGCCGTTCGTATACGACCCCACAAATCTACCTCGTAGGATGCGGATAAGCCTAGTTGTGTATTCTCCCCACCTCTAAAATCGTTTACTGGAAAATTTTCCGCTGTTTGCGCCGAAGCCTGTATTTGGGGCCATTTTATGGATGCTTCCCGAGATACGGTAGCCTTGGCGGCTAAGAATTGCTGCCAGGTGCCGGCCAAGTCAAAATTTGCCTGTAACGCACTGTCTATCAAAGTATTCAACTGCTCGTCTTCAAAGGCCCTCCACCACTTATCTTCCAGGGCACTTGCGCCAGTATTTGAAAATTCCATTGGATCTTCAATGGGAAGGGCAACGTTAGTAAACTTGGGAGAACATGCGAGAAATAACAAAAAAATACCACATAGATAAGGCAGGAATTTGATGCTTTCTCTAAGTTTGAAGTACATTTTTATATTCAAGAAGTTGGTTTATCGGCTTTGGAAGCCACTCATTTACATCTCTTCCTAAGATAAATTTTTTATACCATTTATTTCATAAGGAAAACTTAATTAATCTATTGAGCTATCGATATATTCAATAGCGTTAGGGAAATGGGAATTTAGGGGCTTATTCCTGTGTAGTTAAGAGCCGGTAGGATTATCTTCAATGTTCCCTCTTGAACGATGTTGCAAAGTAAGCAACCAAGAAGTTTTCGCTTCTAGTTCTGTATTTTATTAAAATAACAAAACTTCGTCTCGACTTTTCATAAAAAACAAAAACCACGCTTATGGCGTGGTGTCTTAAATATCCTAAAGTTGGAGGATTACCTTTGGTTTTCCCTGAAGCTTCCGTCCTGTAAATGCAAAGACCCTCGTCGTGCGCAAGCTAAGGAGAGTAAAGGCTCTATATTATAGCAGTCTTTTATTCCTAAAAGCAATTCTAGACCCAGATTTTAAATAGCGTTCAAAATCGTAGGCTTTCTGTTTATTTGCAAATAAGGAGAGATGTACTAATTCGACGGGAAGTTTGTCTTTGGTAAAACTCACTTCACCATTTCTATGTGCAATAAATCTATTTGTAATGTTCGTTGTATAGCCCGTATAGTACTTTCCGTTAGCACACTTCAAGATGTAAATACCGTAGGGTAGTTCCATATTTCTTAGATTTTTTGAATCAAATACCATGAAAGATACTAATTGCTCTATATTTCGCATTCTTAGAATCATCTTCCTACGTTGAAAAGGCTATGGAGGATAAAGAAAAAGCCCTCCTTCGCTCGCCGCTGTGCGCGAGCTTCGACAGTTATAGAAAAAAATAGTGGTGGATCGTCATCCACCGCCCACGTGCCGCTAAAGCTTTAGCGGGGGCGGCAAGCCCTCCGCAATAATGCCAAAGAACTTTCAGGAAAACGTTAAAATTAAAAGCCCTCCTTCGCTCGTCGCTGTATGCGAGCTTCGGAGGGCGTAGGTGGAGCCGGAGGGTC
>CAJQMW010000086.1 GCA_905479535.1 uncultured Maribacter sp.
TGGGGCGTTCTGGATTTTTACGATGGGCCTGATTACGGCTATTTTACTTCTAAAAGTAAGACTGGAGCTGGTGGCCCCCGAACGTCAGCAGCTCCTAATATCAAGACTATATGGGCTAACAATATCCTCCTTTATTCCCAAACTAATTTTTGTTGTGGTGATCAGTATTCTATATTTCAGCAATTTTATGTTTTCCGAAAAAGAGTCGATGGTCGTGGTACCCCTTATCGGTGTTTTTTCTGGTTTTCTACCTTTTTTTGTGATTCTGTATGCCGTTTTTAGCGCAGTGTACCGATTTAAAGTCCATCATATCAAAATAAAATGTGATGTTCTGCCCACAGGTTTCAAAGGCTTGCGTATTGTACATATATCCGACCTTCATTTGGGTAGTTTTAATTTCAAGTATCATGTATTGGACCGTGCCATTAAAAAAATAAACCATTTGAACCCGGATTTTATCTTTTTCACGGGAGATTTGGTAAACAATTTTGCGTGGGAACTCAGAGGTTGGGATTCTGTTTTAAAAGAATTATCGGCTAAACGGGGAAAGTATGCCGTATTGGGAAACCACGATTACGGGGATTATAGCAAATGGCCGTCAGAAACAGAAAAGCAAGCTAATTTTAAGGGCATCCAGGATTTTTATAAAAAAACCGGTTTTAAATTGTTGATGAACGAGGCGGAACAATTTGAAAACACGAATGACCGGATGGCCATTATAGGGGTTGAAAACTGGGGAAATCCACCTTTTAAGCAATATGGGAATTTACAAAAGGCTATGGAAAAAGTCAATGGCGTTCCCTTTAAGGTACTACTGTCGCACGATCCTTCGCATTGGCGTGAGGAAGTGGCGCACCATACCGATATTGCCTTGACCCTGTCGGGCCATACCCATGGCATGCAAGCGGGCATCAATCTTAAAAATAAAAGGTGGAGCCCTATAAAATATAGGTACGAACATTGGATCGGGCTGTATAAAGAAGGACGACAATACCTGTATGTGACCCGGGGTTTGGGTTGGATGGGCTTCCCTGGTCGGTTGGGCATGCGGCCTGAAATTACCTACATTACATTTGAAAAACCCTAGCCTTTAGCGTCCTGTTTTTTCTATTCATTGAGTTGGCCCTGGTTAAAAGGGAGCTGCCATGCTTTAAATCCATCGGATAACATACTTCCAAATAAAAATGAGTGTTGAAAATAAGATGGGTATACCAAAAACTAATACACCTATTTTGATTTATAAAATGATGTATATCAGCTATTTAATACTAATTGTCAACTGACTAAAATCATTATTCTTTCCAAAATCGCCTAGTAAATTTGAAAAGAATTTAGTAGTACAATTAAAAAAAAGGATTATGAAAACTTTAAAAATTTATGCTTTAATCGTATTAAGTCTTGTTGCATTTAACGACTTATCAGCTCAGGACAAATGGTCCATGGAATTACGACCGAATCTTGATTTTGCAACCCAAGATCTGGGCGATGCCGAGCTCAAAACGGGCTTTGGCGCCGAATTCGCCGTAGGATATCGTTTTATGGAACATCTAGGTGCCTATGTCGGTTGGGGCTGGAACCAGTTCAAATCTGATGGCACTTCTTTTGCCGGTACCGGAGATACGGACTTTGAGGAGACCGGCTATACCTTCGGGTTGCAGTTTATCCATCCCATTAACAATTCTTCTATTTCTTATTTGATACGTGCCGGTGGAATTTACGATCATATTGAAGTAGAGAACGAGGCAGGGGATATTACCGCCGATTCAGGTCATGGGCTTGGTTGGGAACTGGGTGCAGGTTTGAACATAGGCCTTGGTAATAACTGGAATTTACGCCCTCAAGTGGGGTATCGCGCGCTTTCTAGGGATATTGAAATTGGAAACACTACAACCGATGTTGACTTGAATTATGTTTCCTTTGGATTGGGAATTGCAAAAGTATTCTAGAAATAACTTAAGGGAGCAAACCAAATTTCAGAACCCATAAAACATGAGAATAGTACTGACGATCGTATTGGTTGCCCACGGCCTGATCCATTTTATGGGCTTGGCAAAATCCTATGATCTGGGTAAAATTGCGCAATTTTCGAGAGAAATCCCGAAGCCACTCGGCTTTCTATGGGCAACGACCGGTCTGCTATTATTATTCAGTGCTTTTCTATTGTATAGGAATAAAATTTCATGGTCTATCATTGCGATAGTCGGTTTGCTGTTGTCGCAAATGTTGATTTTCATGTTTTGGCAAGATGCCAAGTACGGTACCCTTGCCAACACCATTATCCTCATTGGAGTTATTATCGCTTTTGCGATGCTACGTTTTGAGAAAAAGTTTGTTTCCGATGTGCGCTCGGCCCTAGACAACAAGTCGAAGGCAAGTACCTTGATTACCGAAAAAGACCTGGATCATCTGCCTCCGGTGGTTCAAAAATACCTCGAGTATGTTGGAGTGGTAGGCAAACCCAAGATTCGAAATATGAGAATCGTTTTCCAAGGAGAAATGCGCAGCAAGGGAAAAGATTGGTTCAGCTTCACTTCGGAGCAGTATAACACTTTTGAATCCCCGACTCGACTGTTCTTTATGAAGGCCAAAGTCAAAGGTTTGCCCGCTCACGGATACCATGCCTACAAGGAAGGAAGTGCCAGTATGGATGTCAAGGTGCTCTCCATGCTTACTACGGTGCACGAGGACAGCCCTGAACTATATCCCACCGAAACGGTCACCTTTTTCAACGACCTCTGTCTATTTGCCCCTGCTGCGCTCCTTGATGACCGTATCACTTGGGAGGCTATCGACGACCTATCGGTAAAGGCTACTTTCACGAATGGTGATACCTCCATTTCCGCAATACTGTATTTTAATGAAACGGGCCAGTTGATCAACTTTATTTCCCATGACCGATACGCCGTTTCAGAAATGAAGACTTTTCCCTTTTCGACCCCGGTCAAGGCCTATAAAAATATAAACGGATATAACCTACCCACCTACGGTGAGGCCATTTGGGAGTATCCCGACGGGGAATTTGTGTATGGGAGATTTAATCTTAAAAGTATAGAATACAATATATCTAACATAGAATAACAATTATTAAACCTGGAAGAGTTAAAGAAATTCTAGTCCTTCACTTTTGCCGCTTTCCTTTGCTTCCTTTCCTGTTTCCTAAAATATCCTCTGGTCAAAAAATTGTGCTTTAGGGCTTCCATGTTTTCATTAAACCGCTCGGTTCCCTGTTCAATATTTTCCATGGTGTTCTTTAGCCGCTCTACCAAAACAGTGTCCTTAGAAATATAGGTTACTAGACCATCTTTATCCTTTAGATTACCCACGACCGTATTCAAATCTTGTGTCATTTTGTTGATTTCAATGCTCGAGGTTTCCAGATTCTCGATGACGTTCCGCATTTTTCCTGCGGATATTGAATCACTGAGCAAAACTCCTGCAGTGCTTTCCTCAAAATTGATGCTTCCAATCATGGCATTCAATTCGGAAATAGCCGAATTTGCTTGATTACTGGTAT
>CAJQMW010000087.1 GCA_905479535.1 uncultured Maribacter sp.
TGCAAAGAAGAATCAAAACAGACAGCAGACGATAATTTCGCCCATACCAATGCGCTTATTAACGAAACAAGTCCCTATTTGCTACAGCACGCGCATAATCCCGTAAATTGGAGACCTTGGGGCCAAGAAGCCCTAGAAGAAGCAAAAGAGAAGAACAAACTGGTGTTGGTGAGCATCGGGTATTCGTCCTGCCATTGGTGCCATGTCATGGAAGAAGAAACCTTTGAAAATGATTCCATTGCTAAATTGATGAACGAAAATTTCATTAATATTAAAGTGGACCGTGAGGAACGGCCAGATGTTGATCAAGTATACATGACGGCGGTTCAATTGATGAAGGGAACTGGAGGTTGGCCTTTGAACGTTATTGCCCTTCCCAATGGAAAACCTCTTTACGGGGGCACCTATCATACTAAAAATCAATGGCAGAAAGTACTTACAGAAATTAGTAGACTGTACAGAGAAAATCCAGAGAAAGCTGCGGAATATTCGGATATGGTAGCCCAAGGTATACAGGAAGCGAACCTGATAATGCCTTCTGGTGATTTTGAACTCTTGGATAAAGAAGCGCTGACCCAAAGTGTTGAAAAATGGAAGTCTACATGGGATACCAATTGGGGAGGCGATACACGGGACGAAAAGTTTATGTTGCCCGTAAATCTAGATTTTTTACTGGATTACGCTCTGTTGACCAACGACAAGGAAGTGCTGAACCATGTAGAACGCACCTTGGATAAGATTGCCCTTGGCGGCATTTATGACCATATTGGTGGTGGATTCTATAGGTACAGTACAGATCCACAGTGGAAAGTACCGCATTTCGAAAAAATGTTATACGATAACGCACAGGCGTTAAGTCTTTACTCCAAGGCCTTTAAGGTGTTTAAAAAAGAAGCTTACAAAGATATTGTGTTGGGTACCATTGCATTTTTGGAACGGGAGATGAAGGCGAAGGATGGTGGCTACTTTGCAGCGTTGGATGCCGATAGCGAAGGGGAAGAAGGTAAATACTATGTTTGGACCAAAGAAGAACTTGAGCAGGTCTTAGGAAACGATTTTGAGCTATTTTCAGAATATTTCAATATTGAGGAAAATAGGGTTTGGGAAAACAATACTTATGTACTGCACAGGTTGATTGATGATAGTGCATTCCTATCGGAAAATGCTATTAGCTCAGCCGATTTGAAGGACTCTAAAAATAGATGGCAACAAAAATTATTGGCAGCAAGATCAAAAAGAACCCGACCACGCACCGATGATAAAATCATTACTTCTTGGAACGCTTTATTGATCAGTGGATATGTAGATGCCTATGGGGCGTTTGGAAACCCAAAGTTTCTAAAAAACGCTGAAGAACTCATGAAGCATATCCAAGCTAATAGTTATAAAGGGAATCAGTTGGGGCATTCCTATAAAAAAGGGAGCAAACATATTGCTGCCTTTTTAGAGGATTACACCTTTTTAGCAAATGCTGCACTAGGCCTTTATAGCATTTCCATGAACCCTGAATATTTGAGGTTAGGTCAACGTCTTACGGAAACCGCCGAAAAGAAATTCAATGATGAAGCTTCGGGCATGTATACCTATAACCAAGGTAACGAGCTTATTTCCAAACTCATTAAAACCGATGACGGTGTCATCCCCTCGCCAAACTCCGTAATGGCCAATAATCTTTTCCAGTTGGGCCATATCTATTATGAACCAGCGGATATCACCAAATCAAAAGAAATGTTATCCGCTATGGTAGCATTGCTTAAGGAAGATGCTTACGCCTATGCCAATTGGGGAAAGCTATTATCTCACGTGGTTTATCCCTATTATGAGGTGGCCATTGTTGGAAATAATGCAGAAAAAATACTTTTGGAACTAGGAGAAAAAAATGTTCCAAATATTCTATTGGTAGGTAGCACTTCTCGCAGTGATGTTGCGCTTTTTGAAGACCGGTTTTTTGAAGATGACACCTTTATATATGTCTGCAAAGACAACGCTTGCAAGTTACCGGTAAAAACAGTAAATGAAGCTTTGGAGCTTTTACGACCTAATAAAGCAGAAAGTTTAAGCCCTTTTGGGTTGAACAATTTGAAGTAATTTCCACTAAGCAATCACCGTAAGATTAAATAAAAAATTTCTTGAAACTGACTATCCCCAAGGCAAGCCATAGAGGGTATTTCGCCAGTTTCATTTTGGCCAAAGGGGCCAAAAACCGTCCCGCACGTGCGGGATTATATTTTGCCTCACCCGCAACTACGAAAATGCAGTTCCGACCTTGTGCATTCCTCTCGCCACGATCGTCGGATGCAAGAGTAGAGGTAAATCGGAAACCCCGGAGGCAGAGCCGTCGGGGAATTATTTAGATTAAATGTTAGAAATAGGAGCTACTTTTCATTTTGACTATATTTGATTTCACCATTTACAACTCATGTTTTCATATCTAACCCTCGCCTTACCACAGGACAAAGAAATTTTGACCTTTTATTCTTTTTTCCAAAAGTAAGAATAGAGTTGAACCGCTATTTAAAGGTCATTAGACCATAGTGGTTGAGTATTCCTTAAGATATAAAGATTTCCTTATTCTTGACTTGATTATTATTGAAAAAAAAAGCATCAGCCCTTGAGGAACTGATGCATCTTAATTTTATGCTATTCGAATTTAATTTCCTTTTTTGTAGTCTGCCAAGAATTTCTCCAAGCCACTATCCGTAAGTGGATGCTTTAAAAGTCCTTTGATGGCGCTTAAAGGTCCGGTCATGACATCGGCACCTAGTTTTGCACAATCTATGACATGCATTACGTGACGTACGGATGCCGCCAGTATTTCGGTTTCGAATCCGTAGTTATCGTAAATCAGTCTAATATCGGCAATAAGACCTAGTCCATCTGTCGAAATATCATCCAACCTTCCTATAAAAGGAGATACGTACGTTGCTCCCGCTTTTGCTGCCAGCAAAGCCTGACCAGCTGAAAAGACCAAGGTCACATTCGTTTTTATCCCCTTGTCCGAAAAATACTTGCATGCCTTTACACCATCTGCAATCATCGGAAGTTTTACCACAATTTGCGGGTTTAGGGCGGCTAATTTCTCCCCTTCTTTGACCATACCGTCAAAATCCGTAGAAATTACCTCGGCACTTACATGGCCGTCGACTACCCCACAAATTTTCTTGTAGTGGTCCATTATATTGTCCGTTCCGGTAATCCCTTCTTTTGCCATTAAGGAAGGATTGGTAGTAACACCATCCAAAACACCCATATCCTGGGCTTCCTTAATCTCATCTATATCTGCTGTATCTATAAAAAATTTCATATGCTCTGTTTTTAGTTTAATTTAAAAAATCCATTACTTGCTGGTAGACCTGCTCTCCGGTAAATCCGAATTTCTCGTCCAAGACCGTTGCGGGGGCCGAATACCCAAAATGCTCCAACCCAAATACCTTTCCGTTAGGCCCGGCCAAGCCTTCTAAATTTACCGGTAATCCGGCGGTAAGACCAAAAATAGGTTTATCCTGCGGGATTATCTTATGCTGGTATTCCTTGGACTGTTGTCTGAAAATACCTTCTGACGGGATGGAGGCAATATTTACCTTAAGCCCCTCCTTTTCCTTTAATAACTCCGCTGCAGCCACCAAGGTAGAAACCTCCGAGCCATTGGCGATAAGTACCACGTCCGGATTCGCAACTTCGTGTACCAAATAGCCTCCCTTTTCCGCTCCTAAAGCGATCTCGTACCTGGAACCACCTTCAGCCGGCACGTCTTTAATACCCTGTCTGGATAAAATTAACCCCGTTGGTGTTTTGTTGTTTTCCATCGCCATCTTCCAAGCTACATTTGTTTCTATGGAATCGGCTGGGCGCAGTGCTACGAAACTCTGCTCGTGACTATGGTTCTGTAGTTTTTCCAGCAGACGAATCTGTGCCTCTTGTTCAATAGGTTGATGCGTGGGTCCGTCCTCTCCCACCCTAAAGGCATCGTGGGTCCACACAAATTTCACGGGAAGCTGTTGAATACAGCTTAACCTAATCGCAGGTTTCATATAATCGGAGAACACAAAGAATGTGGCCACCACAGGTATTACACCTCCGTGAAGGGCAATACCGTTAGCTATCGCCGCCATGGTCAATTCTGCCACCCCAGCTTGTAAAAAAGCACCGGAAAAATCGCCCTTCTGAAGTATCGATGTCTTTTTCAGGAATCCATCGGTTTTATCGCTATTGGATAAATCCGCAGACGATACGATCATGTTCCCTACATTCTCTGCCAAATAACTCAATACGTTAGATGATGCAGCCCGTGTCGCTTGATTTTCACTTTGCGCTATGGAGCTAAAATCCAACTTTGATAGTTTGCCATCCAAGAAATTATCCAATTTTTGGGACAATGCTTCATTAGTTGTTCTCCATGCACTGATTTCCTCTTTTCTCTTGGCCGCGGTTTTCTTTTTACCATCAACGATCTCCTTATAGAAGTTGGTGACTTTCTCATATACATCGAAAGGATTATCAATATCGGCACCCAAATGTTCCATGGTTTTCCCGTAATCCGCACCAGTATCCCCGATCGGTTTTCCGTGCAGTTCCGTATATCCCTCATACTTGCTGCCATCAGCGGCAACAGCTCCTTTACCCATAATCGTCTCACCGATTATTAAGGTTGGTTTATCCTTTTCCGCATTAGCATCGGTAAGTGCCTTTCTAATCTGTTCGTGGTCATGACCGTCTATGGTGACGACCTTCCAGCCCCATGCCTCGTATTTTTTTGCCGTATCCTCAGAGGTAACCTCATCGGTCTTTGATGATAGCTGCACATCATTGGAATCATAGAACATAATAAAATTATTGAGCCCTAAATGTCCCGCAATCCGTCCCGCACCTTGGGAGATTTCCTCTTGAACCCCACCGTCGGATATAAAGCCGTAGACTTTATGGTTCATCCAGTTCCCAAAACGGGCCTGTAAGAACTTTGCGGCAATTGCCGCTCCCACGCCCATAGTATGGCCTTGTCCCAAAGGACCTGAGGTATTCTCAATACCCCTCGCCACATCTACTTCCGGATGACCGGGAGTCACTGAACCCCATTGCCTGAAATTGGCAATATCATCCTTTTTGAAATTCCCGAGCAGATAGTATTGGGCGTACATCAGTGAAGACAAGTGCCCTGCATCCATAAAGAAACGGTCACGAAACGGCCAGTGCATGTCCGAGGGGTCGTAATTGAAGAACTCGGAATATAAAATATGCATATAATCCGCCCCTCCCATGGGTCCGCCCGGATGTCCTGACTGTGCTTTCTCTACCATTGCGATGGCCAATGCCCTAATATTGTCGGCCGCTAACTGATCTAACTCTTTATTCATTGATTCTTGTTGATTTTTAGGTGAAGGTTTTACTTGTAGTGTTACATTAATCGTTGTCCTCAAAGATACCGGATTTCTAACGCTATTAAAAATTAAGAATCAATACCATCGGCATAAGGCTTGGTTCTTTAAGGAATATAATCAAGTTAGCTTGAATGATTATGGATAGAAGGGTTTGTCGAGCAAATTGAAACCCAATATCTAGGTAACTGCAAAGGCTAGAGGAACCTCAAAAAGCTTGGCCCAATAAGGAAATTTAGAAAGTGTGACTCAAACGAAGCATCATTCCTCTGGGTAGTACAGGAACTACTACAAAACTCG
>CAJQMW010000088.1 GCA_905479535.1 uncultured Maribacter sp.
TTCCAGTCGGGCTTTTAGGCTTTGCAGGTTATAGTAACCACGTATCTTGTTCTTGTAGTCAGTGTCAAAAATACAATGCTGGTAGGAGAACTCCCACTGCGGAGCCAAGTAATACGGATCCAAAAACTGTACGATGGAATAGAGATCCAACAACTTGTTCTCCAAAGGAGTGCCCGTAATGACCAAGGCGTGTTTTTTATGTATGGACTTTACGGCATTGGCCGTTTTAGTCTCATAGTTCTTGATCTTTTGTGCTTCATCGAGTATGACGAAATCATACCCGGCTTTGTTGATAAAGGGCAGGTCCCGCAATACGGTCTCATAATTGATGATATGGAAAAAAGAGGGGTCGTTGATATACATTTCCTTGCGTTCTCCGGGGTAACCTTCCACCACAAGGGCCTTCTCTCCGGTAAACTTTAAGATCTCTGCCTTCCATTGGCTTTTTACCGATGCCGGACAGATGACCAACGTGCTACTTAAACCAAAGATCTCTTTCTTGAGCACGGCGGTCGAGATGGCCTGTAGGGTTTTTCCAAGTCCCATTTCATCGGCGATGATTACACCCTTTTTAAAGACCGAAAACGCTACTCCTTCTTTTTGATAAGGGTATAGGGTCGCCTTTATGGATGAAAAGTCGAGATTTGTGCTTTTTTGCCGTTGTTCCAGTGCATTGTTCTCGAAATAGGTCTCCACCTTTTCAAAGACCTCTTCCCGTATCTTTATGCGCTCCAGATCCCTAGATTTGTGTACAAAGGAAAAAAACGAGGCCAGTTGGGAATCCTCGATATAGTTTTTGTTCCCAAAATATGATTTTAGCAGTTCTTTTTCCTCGGTTCCCAGTGTTTCGGGATAGAACCAGGTAATCCTGTAATCGTTCAACGGATCGGTAAAGATTTCGATAAATGGATACTTTTTGTCCATTCCCTTGGTTTTGGAAGGATTTTCCTCCATATAGTTGAACAGGTACATAATATGTTTGGTAGTGCCCAGTTTATTGGTACGCCAATCGATATTATTAATGTAACCGGTCTTGTCCTTGAAATTGCGAAGGGTAATCTTGTAGGTTTTGCCCTTTTCGTTGGTCAAGGTGTGTTCCCCGTGCAGATTATTGGCCAACTGTACCCTATATTCAGCCTTTTTGGCCTTTTCATAGCGTTCTTCAATTACCCGCTTTATCATGCCCTTACGGGTGTACTTAATGCCTTCGGAAAGGGTTTTTCCCCTAAATTCATTTTCTATCACGTACAGGGCGGTAAGGCCATGGGCATCCCATTCGGTTAGGCTATTGTCCGTTTTTGGGTATAGCCGATCGTCCCCATCAAGAGCTATCTGTACGGTACGGTCTTCGCCGTTTACTACCAGCACCGTAATTTTTTCCTTTCCTTGGGATAGAATTGTATGTTCACCTTCCCCGAAAAAACGTCTTGCCTTTTCTATTTCGGATACGGACAGAAGTTCTTTCTCCTCTATCGATTTTATCGTTCGTTCTACCAGTTCTAGCATTGTATTTAATATTGATGGAAATTCAAATGTACTCAAACAGCAAATTATATTTAATTTTTCATAGGTCATTTTATGCTTATTTATTAACCAATACTTGTAGAAAAGACACCTCCAATTAGGTGTCGCTAGATAGGGTCATGAACGTCTTGACCTTGATTTGAACGTACAGCCGATTTTTTGTTCATTGACTCCTCTTGAGTTGTCCATTTCCCTATTGCTGGCGGCAAGTAAAAGTTTAATTTGTTCCTACTTTGTCAGATTTCCTCGATACTCTAGATTTAATGCTCCGTTTGCGTCGAGATCGAACATGAATTTTCTTTCAACGCCTTGTGAGCTTGCCATGGGGTAATTTGCGAATGTCCGTCAATTTTATTGCTACTTTTACTTCAACCGCAGCGCAATCAACATGGCTTTGGAATCGGTAAACAAAGAACATATTCAATTGTTTAAGTCCCTATTCAGAGGAAGGGATGATGTTTTTGCCATCAGATGGGAGAAAGGAAGCAAAAGTGGCTATATGCCCGCCTACTTTTACGACCCTTACCAATATAGGCTGCATAAAATCAATGGGGGAACATTTAAGGATTTTACCGAAAAATCTTTTTTGCCTTTAAACGACAATCAAGTTTTCAAACATTTAGAAGGCGAACAGTTGATTGGAGTTTACCCTTTGCTCAAAGACAATACCTCTTGGTTTATCGCCGCGGATTTTGATAAGGAAAACTGGCAACAGGAATGCAAGGATTTTATCTCAGTTTGTAAATCCAAAAATATACCGGCATATTTGGAGCGTTCCCGTTCTGGAAACGGTGGACATGTTTGGATATTTTTCGAAGAACCCTACCCCGCAGCAAAAAGTAGAACGATTTTTAAACAACTGCTCGAAGAAAGTGGAACATTTTCCATATTCGATAAAACTTCAAGTTTCGACAGATTGTTCCCTAATCAGGATTTTCTTTCGGGAAAGGGTCTGGGCAACCTTATCGCCCTGCCGTTGCATAAACCGAACGTAACGGAAGGCAATAGCTGCTTTATCGACCCTGAATCTTTCGTTCCCTATGAAAACCAATGGGATTTCTTAAAGCAAATCAAAAGGATAAAAACCGCCAAACTTGATTTTTTGTACTATTCAATCGTTAAAAACGATGCGGACGAATTGGGGCACTCTTTGTCCGGCGATACACTTGTCATCCGTTTGGATAACCAAATTCGAATCAATAAGACCTGGTTGACCACACCATTGGTTAATTTCATAAAGGATACATTCAACGTGGCCAATCCTGACTATTTTATAAAAAAGAAGATAGGGAGAAACACATTTAACACCAATCGATATTTCAACCTTATTTCGGAGTCGGAAAATGAAGTATTTCTACCGAGAGGGACTATAGGGCAATTACTGCGATTTTGTAACAAACAAAAAATAAATTTTGAATTTCAGGACAAAAGAAAAAAATCCAAGGACATACATTTTACTTTCGGCACAGAACTGCTCCGACACCAGCAAATCGTAATGTCAGCCGTTTCCAAAAAAGATTTTGGCGTAATTACCGCACCGCCAGGATCCGGAAAAACGATAATTGGGCTAAAAATAATTGCCGACAAACGACAACCCGCATTGATAGTGGTACACAGAAAGCAACTTTTGAACCAGTGGTTGGAACGTACAGAAGCTTTTCTAAAAATACCTAAAAACCAGATTGGGAAAATCGGGCAGGGCAAAGCAAAAATAGGAAAGCAAGTCACAATAGCAATGATCCAAAGTTTGGATAAAAAATTGGACATTCCTGAACTATGTGTAAAATTTAAAACCGTGATCATCGATGAATGCCATCACATTCCAGCCCGATCCTACGCTTCCACTATTTCGAAACTTCGCCCCTATTACCAATACGGCCTAACGGCGACCCCTTTCAGAAAAAATAGCGACGGCAAACTGATTTTTGCCTATTTGGGCGAACTTATAGCAGACATCAAGCCGCAGGATAT
>CAJQMW010000089.1 GCA_905479535.1 uncultured Maribacter sp.
TGTTTTTTCTAAGCCCATGGTTTTCCAGGTTTTACCGCCATCCAAGGATTTGTAAACACCATAACCCCCATTAAGACTGTTTCTTGGGTTACCTTCTCCGGTACCTACCCAAATTACGGACGGATTGCTTTGTTGTATGGCAACGGCACCTATAGAAGCCGTAACCTCCTTATCAAAAATTGGGTCCCATTTAATACCACCCGAAGTTGATTTCCAAAGGCCGCCGGAGGCCGTCCCCACGTACATGACATCCGGATTTTCCGTAACCACATCTATGGCGGTTACACGCCCGCTCATGCCTCCTGGCCCGATATTCCTCGGTTTAAGGTCTTGCATGATTTTCATGTCAATATCCTGAGCAAATGCAGTTATGACCGTAAAAAAGAACAGAAAAAATTTAAATAAACACTTCATTTTATATAGTTAATTAGCCAGTTATTATTTTTTTATTGATGTCCCAAATGGCAACCGCATCCAGGCTTTGTAAAGCTCTGTGCTTCTTCATGCCATGGAAAAGCCATATTAAATTTATTGTTTTCCCACCAAAATTGGCTTCGTTCTGTATTCGTATTACCAATTTCATTCATCGTGGCGGTATCGTATAACCTTCCGTTGACCATAGTATAAGTGACCGTATTTGTATTTTTAATGTCTTCTAGCGGATTGTTCTCCAACACGATTAAATCTGCCAGTTTTCCCTCTTTCAGAGAGCCTATTTCATTACCGGCCCCAATATAGGTAGCCCCATTTATGGTAGCTGCCTCCAAAGCCTCCTTATTGGTCATACCACCTTGCTGAAGCATCCAAAGTTCCCAATGCGCCCCAAGGCCTTGTAATTGTCCGTGTGCGCCCAAATTAACTTTTACACCTTCATCGGTCAATGCTTTTGCGGTCCTGGAAACTAGGATATGACCATTTTCATATTCCTCATCCGGTATCATGGTTCGGTAGCGCGCACGTGCGTCAATAATGCTGCGTGGGGTGTATTTTAATAATTTTTCATTTTCCCAAACATTAGCGTTCTGATAAAAATAATATTCCCCGTTCATTCCCCCATAATTTACGATCAGGGTAGGCGTATATCCCGACTTGCTCGTTTTCCATAGTTCTAGCACATCCTTATATACGGGGGCTACTGGGATATTATGTTCAATACCGGTATGACCATCCATAATCATGGACATGTTCGCATAAAAAGTAGAGCCCCCTTCGGGGACTACATTAATGCCCATTTCCTTTGCTGCTTGCATCACTTGCTGCCGTTGTTCCCTGCGGGGCTGGTTATAACTTTTTACGGATTGTGCTCCATAAGCTTTTGTTCTTCGGATGGAGGAACGGGCATCTTCCAGATTGTTTATAGGAGCCTTAAAATCGCCATCTGCGCCGTAAAGGATAATTCCCGTAGAATAGATTCTAGGCCCTACCATTTCCCCGTTCTTAATTAGTTCGGCCATGGCAAAAATAGATTCTGAATTTGCGGAAGGATCGTGTGCGGTCGTTACCCCAAACGCTAAATTCGCATAGAGCTGCCAATGTTTTTGTGTGGTTAACCCATAACGAAAACCGCCAATATGGGCATGTGCATCAACAATACCGGGCATAATGGTTTTACCGGTCACATCAAATACCTTGGTATTGGACGGGATGGTAATATCCGCTGTATTGCCAATGGTCTCTATCTTATTTTCATTGATTATGATGGTACCGTTTTCAATGACCTTGCCATCTTCCATGGTTAGTATGCGCGCATTTACAAAGGCAATTTTGCCTTTTGGCTTGTACATTTTTGAGGTCAGCTCCACTTTTATACCCACGGAATCCATTTTTGCTACTTTTTCTGGAGAGCCGGGTAAAAAGGTATAACGGTCTTTAATGGCATTGGAAAAATAGGTGTCGCCCAAAGTCCAATGAACAGTTTTACTATCCGGGGACCAGTGCAGGTTTATGCCCGCATCTTTTGCAATTTGGGAAACAGGTACGATTTTGGATTTATCATCCAGATCAATCTCTTTTCCATTCATCAACAAAGGAGCAATGTAGGCTTTATGCAAGTTGGTAAAGGCAATCCACTTATTATCAGGGCTGGGTACTAAACGATTGGCATATTTTGATTTAATATGTGTTTTTTCGTCTTTTCCGTTAAGGTCTACCGATTTCAATTCTTTGGTAAGGCTTCCAAAATATGTACCTCCTGTTTGGTAAAAGATTCGACTGCCATCTAAGGTAAACTGAGGATACTCCCCTTCTTTGCTAATATGTTTACGATTGTTTCCGTTGGCCGAAATGGCATAAATACCTGTTTTCTTGTCAAAAGTAGTGCCTTGGTCCAAGTTGCCCGATTCTTTTTGGTAGGCAATCAGTTGCCCGGAAGGGCTAAAAGCAGGGGTTCTGAAAATTCCTTTTTCCGTAGTCAATTGGGCAGCAGAACCGCCCGATGATGGTATTTTATGTATCGCACCCAATTTTTCATCGTTCCAGGTCACATATACAATTTCTTTCCCGTCCGGGGAAAAGGAAGGTTCGAACTCATAATCGGTCGCATCTGTCAGTCTTTTGGGTTTTCCGTTGGGCAGTTTTTTTGACCACAGATGCCCCAAGGCATTAAAGACCAAGGTTTTTCCGTCGGGTGAAGTTACCGCATGGCGTATGACCCTCGCATCAAAATCATCCATATCTACGGGATTGTTGAAATGCACCGTTTCCGCAATCTTGATGTTGGCATCTACGGTAAAAGGAATGTTAATCACGGTCAAGGTGGAAACATCTACTTTATAAATTTGTCCTTTGTTCCAAAAAAGGATTTC
>CAJQMW010000090.1 GCA_905479535.1 uncultured Maribacter sp.
TTGTGCCCCCTAAAGAGTTAGCCGACCTTTGTGCAAAAACAGGATGAAGAGATACGAGCGTTTAGCGCATGTGAGGGCCTGGCGGGAGAGCGGCCTTACGCGCCCGGCCTATTGCCGTGAACAGGGGCTAAAATACGGAACATTTATGAGCTGGTGCAAACTGGAGGCGGAACAGGGCAACAGTACGGAAGGCAAGTTTGTGGCGCTGTCCAGTGCGCCAGAAAATTCTGGCTTTGTTGAGATTATTTTTCCTAACGGCATCCATGTTCAATATTCTGGCGAATTGACAGCCGAACTGATCAAACAATTACGAGATGCTTGAGGTATCACGCCCTTATTACCTGTATGACAAGCCTTGTGACATGAGAAAGAGCTTCAATACGCTGGGCGCCCTGGTAACTGGACAGATGGGGCTGGCCTTATTAAGCGGAGCAGGTTTTGTGTTCATCAATAAACGCAAGACACATTTGAAGATGCTGACGTGGGAAGGGGATGGTTTTGGGCTGTACTACAAACGCTTGGAACGAGGCACTTTTGAGCATCCTAATTCGGGGAATGGCTACGAGCTTTCCTATGAAAAACTGCTACTCATTTTGCGTGGAATTGAGACGAATAAAATTGAAAAAAGGAAGCGGTTTTCTTTGCACAAAACAGGGTAAAATCGGTTGATTTTTGGTATCTTTAAGGTATCATTATGACCGCACTGGAACAAGAAAATAAGGCACTAAAGGAAGAGGTTTTCCTACTCAAAGCAGAGCTGGCTCAGCTTAAAAAGCTGATCTTCGGCGCCAAGCGCGAACGCTTTATTAGTGAAGCCAACCCTAATCAGGGACTACTGTTCGAGAGTGAAGTATTGGAGCCCGAGCCGGCAGAAGTAGTTGAGGTGGTGTCTAAGAAGAAGAAGAAAAAAACACGGCCATCCTTTCAGCGCAACACCTTTCCAGCTAGTTTGCGGCGGGACAAAGAAGTCATTGAACCCACAGGAGTAGACACCAGTAAGCTAGCCAAAATTGGGGAAGATATCACGGAGTTGTTAGCCTATGTGCCTGCTGATTTATACATTAAGCAAATCATCCGCCCGCGGTATGTTAACAAGGCCGATGAAGATCAGGGCGTGGCCCAAGCCAACATTCCACTCCGGCTGATCCCCAAAGGTATGGTGGACGAAAGCCTGGTGGCGCAAATCATTGTCGAGAAGATCCTCTTTCATACGCCCGTCCACCGCTTTCGCAAAAAGCTCAAGCAAGCAGGCGTAGGTTTTATCTCCGAAAACAACCTGCATAATTGGCTCCATACGGGGGCTCATAGCTTACTGCCCCTATATCACCTGTTGCACCAGGATTTGCTCCAGCAGCCTTACAATCAGGTGGATGAAACTCGTATTGCGGTGTTAAGTAAGAATAAACCCGGGGCTACTCACCGAGGCTACTTTTGGGTACTTTATAATCCAGCGCTTAAAGCTGTATTCTTCCAATATGACTCCAGGCGCAGTGCCCACGCGGGTAGGTTATTACTCGACGGATACAGTGGCATCTTACAGGCCGACGGATACAGTGTATACGAAACAGTGCAAATCAAAAAGGATGTATACTTGATTCATTGCATGGCCCATGCCCGGCGCAAGTTTGTTGAGGCTCAGAACACGGACCCACCTCGAGCCAAGTACTTTTTAGAACAGGCACAAAAATTATATCGCATTGAGCGGCAAGCCCGCGAAGAACAAATGGATTACGCTCAACGCCTCCAACTGCGTCAGAAAATGGCTGTACCTATATTGGAGGAATTAGGCCTATGGCTAAAAGAGCAATATACAGCTGCTGGCTTATTGCCCAAAAGCCCTATTGGCAAAGCGATAGCCTATAGCTTGAAACGCTGGAAAGGCCTATGTGCCTATGCCCATGATGGCCAATTGGAAATCGATAATAATCTGGTGGAAAATACCATCCGGCCAGTAGCCCTTGGCCGCAAAAACTTTTTATTCGCTGGATCAGACGAGGCAGCTCAGAACCTGGCCTGCCTGTACTCCATTATTGGTACCTGCGACCGATGGGGGCTCAACGCTCACCGATACCTCACCTGGCTACTACGTCAGGTAGCTACCAACAAGGTTACTCCCAAGACCATCAAATGGCTGCCGCACCGTATGGACCAAGAAATTCTCAATACTTTTAGGGACTAAAGTTCTCAACAATAATTGGAGTACGCAAGATGGGGTTAACTGGGCGGATACGTTGAAAACGTACAAATTAGCCCTATGTTGCTTATTCCATTTGTTGAAAACGCTATTAAACATGGAATAGACACAAAGACTAAATCCATCATAGATATATCTTTGGAGGTCACTAAAAATAGTTTATCCTATAAAGTGACCAATACAATGCATCAAGCCGTTTATGGTTTGAAGGATAGTGCCTCTGGATTCGGTCTTGATAATTTGAAAAAAAGACTAGCTTTTCTGTATCCCAATACACATACAATGGAAACAAAAGTGGAAAAAGGATATTTTATATCTTTACTGAAACTGCAAATTGATTAACTGTTTTATGGATTATATAATAATTGACGATGAACCAGATGCTATTGATGTTCTTAAGTTTCATCTAAATAATATTCCTTTTATGGAATTAAAAGCAACATTTAGAGATCCTTTGGACGCTCTTGAACACCTTCAAAAGCACACCGTTGATCTTCTTTTCTTAGATATCAATATGCCTAAATTATCTGGAATTAGCTTTCCTAAGTTTTTAGAAAAACCGCCACTTATTATTTTTACAACAGCCTATTCAGAATATGCTTTGGAGAGTTACGAACTTAAAGCGGTGGACTATCTATTAAAACCCATTGAATTTGATCGATTACTACAAGCAGTAATGAAAGCAAAAGAAGTATTGAATCAAACTAAAGTAGGCGTAAAAGCAAGTCCTGAAACTTCTTTAAAAATACATGAACAAACCGTTTTTATTAAAAGCGGATCGGAATTTCATCAAGTCTCTATTCAAAATATAAAATACATAGAAAGTGATGGTAATTATGTGACGTTCCATACTACCAAGCGTTCTATTCTTGCACGTTACAAAATATCAGAAGTGAAAGAGTTATTGCCTCAGCAGTTCTTTGTAAGAATACATCGTTCCTTCATTGTTGCAATAAAACATATAGAAACA
>CAJQMW010000091.1 GCA_905479535.1 uncultured Maribacter sp.
CGACGAAGATGGTGACGGACTGTTCGGTGGCGATGAGGCCACCTTGGGTACGGATCCGAACAATGCCGATACGGACGGCGACGGAATAGAGGACGGAGATGAAGTTGGTCCGGATGTGGATAATCCTTTGGATGAAGACAATGATGGTATAATTGACGCTTTGGATTCTAATACGGCAGATGCCGATGACGATGGAGTTAATGATCAACAAGACCCAGCGAACGCAAATCCATGTATTCCAAGTAGAGAAAACGGAGTCTGCGATTTCGATGGCGATACCATTACGGATGCCGACGAAATTGCCAACGGTAGCGATCCGGATGATCCCTGCGACCCAAATGCCGATAGTCCTACTTGTATTCCTATTGATTTGGCAATCGCAAAAGAGGTGGATAATGAGAATGCATCCATAGGGGATACTGTCGTATTTACCGTCACGATAACCAACCCTGAAGATAGAACGGCCACGAATATCATAGTTGGTGATTTGTTGGAAACCGGGTTTGAATTTGTTTCCAGTAATCCATCTGCAGGCACTTATTCAGAAATTACTGGAGAATGGAATAATTTTGAAGTTGCTCCAACATCAAGTGAAACCTTGGAAATTACCGCATTGGTTATTGAAGGTTCAGATTATTCGAACACGGCGGAATTATTATCTTCCCTACCTTTAGATGATAATGAAGCTAATAACGTAGCTACCGTACAAGTAGTTCCAGATTTACCTGAGGGTATAGATCTTGTTATACTAAAAACAGTGGACAAACCCGTTTCCTTAGTAGGCGAACAAGTCACTTTTACCGTTAGCATAGAGAACCGATCTGATGATTCAGCTATCGTTAGCAATATTGAGGTAGAGGATTTTATACCTACTGGTCCTGAAGCCCGTTTTATCTATGTAAGCGACCTTGCCAGTGTTGGAGCATATAATCGTGAAACAGGAATTTGGACCATAGAATCCCTGGCGGTAGGCGAACAGAACATTGCAACACTACAAATTACGGTAACCGTTCCAAGGGAGGGTATTTTTGTGAATACAGCTACCCTCATAAGATCCTCACCAAATGATAGTGAGCCGGGTAATGCCAACAATCAAGGTATTGCGGATGTTACTGTAAGTTCACCTACCCCCGCGGATCCCGGATTCCTTTATAACCAGTTTGCTCCTAACAGTACTAGAGGTAATGATATGCTTCGCATCAATTTGCAAGATCAAGAAACCGGAGAATTTTTTGGTATAAATTATACCGTACAGATTTTTGATAGGTACGGTAATCTGGTTTTTGACGGTGAGGATTCAATTCCCGCAAATGGAGAAGAAAATGCAGATGTATGGGGTGGTACCTATAAGGGGAAGGATGTACCGAAAGGAACTTATTTTTATATAATGAACTATAGCTTAGTTGGAACAGACGGAACGGTTAATGCTGCTACCATAGACAAAGGCTGGATCCAACTTATCAGATAAATTTTTATGGAACTAAAAATTGTAAGGTCAACATATATCCTACAAATCGCATTGGTTTGCCTATTTGCCTTTGGCTTTAGTACCGTTGTGGCACAAAAGGAACCTCAATATACGCAGTATATGTACAATATCGGCAGCTTCAACCCTGCTTATGTCGGCTCAGTGGCCACACCGGAGATTGCAGCATTATACAGGGCCCAATGGATTGATATTCCCGGTGCACCCAGAACCATAAGAATTGGCGCAAACTTGCCTATGAGTAATGGAAAGCATGGTTTTGGATTGAATGTGGTGAACGACCAATTAGGGCCGGTTACACAGACCTATTTTGATTTATCCTACTCTTTTCAAGTAAACCTATCCGCTGAAACTTATCTTTCTTTTGGACTGGATGTTGGTGGATCGGCATTAAATGTAGACTTTTCCAAAGGGACATTCGAAAATCCAGGGGAGCCCTTGAACAATGAGATGATCAGTAATTTTTATCCAACCATAGGTGCCGGTTTGTTTTTGTACAGCGATGATTGGTACTTGGGCGCATCGGCACCCAACTTTTTAACAGAAGGCATCTATAATGACGAAGTCGCAACGGTAGTGGACGATAGGTTACAATTTAATTTTATTGGAGGTTATGTTTTTGGCCTCTCGGATAATTTAAAATTCAAGCCCGCCTTTTTGATAAATGCAATCAGCGGAAACCCGATAAACGTCAACGTATCTACCAATTTTTTAATTTCTGATAAATTTACGGCAGGGGTATCCTATAGGGTCAATAACGCCTTTAGCGGACTGGCCGGGTTTCAGGTAGCCCCTAGTACTTTTATTGGGTATTCTTACGATTACAATACGAATCTATTAGGTGATTTTAATAACGGCTCCCACGAAGTGATCATCAAGTTCTATTTAGGAACAAGTGGGGAGAACAGGTCTAAAAAAGTGAAGGACAAGGAACTTAAGAACAAACCAAAACAAATTGACAGTCCAAGATTCTTCTAAAGCAACGATTATGAAACTTAAGGCACTATTATTAATTGTCATGGCAATACCCTTTTGCTTGCTAGCCCAAGAAAAGAAGTCTAAGGGAGATATTTATTTCTATGGCTATCAATATGAGAATGCCATTGCGGAATACAATAAGGAAAGATCAAAAAGCCCTTTAACCAATAATCAGGTCCTTAACTTGGCCGACTCTTATTTTAAGGTTGGCGAGTATGGGAATGCTTCCAAATTGTATATGACGGTCAATAAGAACGATACGATCATATCCG
>CAJQMW010000092.1 GCA_905479535.1 uncultured Maribacter sp.
AAGGGAAAAGTTTCTCTTGCCTCCGTATTAATATTCGGACCTAAGTTATGAGGAGGGCCAAATGTTCGGTCATCGTTAATAGCCACCATAAAAATATCCGATTCCCCCAATGTTCCCGGCATATCCGAAGCAAAATAGAGGGTCTTTTCATCTGGACTTAATGCTGGATGGGCAACGGAATACGCATTATTATTAAAGGGTAGTTCCTCAATTTCTGCCCATACGCCATCTACCATCCGGGCTCTAAAAATTTTGAGCCTTATGATTCCCTTTTCATCTTTAATATAATCACCATCAATAAAATTGTTTCTTGTGAAGTAAAGGGTTTGACCGTCTTTGGTAGTTACCGAGGTAGATTCATGCAACCGCGTGTTCACGTTCTCCCCTATTTTGGTGACCTTGTTAATAGATATACTATCGGAATTAACTTTGTACAAATCCAAAAAGTCCTTCGCATTCCATGTATGGCGATAGCGTGCAAAATTACCTGTATCCCTATCCGAAGAAAAAATTAAGCCTTCTTTATAATAAGACGCTGCAAAGTCTGAATAAGGTGAATTATACTCAAATGATTTTAGGTCATATCTCCCTGAATTCTCTTGGATTTCTTTTAAGTAATCTCTTTCATTTTTATAGGAAGTTGCACGAAGGTCATTATTTTTTAATTCGCTAAACTTAGCCATTGCCGTATTGGCTCCCTCGTAGTCACCTAAAGACTTGAGCGTTTGTGCATATTTAAAGTAGTCCTCTGGAGAAGCATCACCGGCATAATCCGTAACCAAACGCTTGTAAGTCTCAGCGGCGTCCTTATAATCGGCATTAAAGTAATAGGAATTGCCTAATTTTTTCAGGATTTCTGCGGACACGTAGCCCTTATCCAATATCTTCTTATAAATATCTATCGCAGGACTAAAGGAATATTCCTCATATTTCTCGTTTCCCTTATTAATGAGTCTCTCTTGTGCTAAGCTCTTACCCAAACCACATACCAAAAAAATAAAAAGCAATACCTGTAATTTTCTCATCATCTAGTTGTTCATATTAGAAGAAACGGGGTGACACCAATCTTTGGAAGGATTTGACCAATTCAAACCTTAAAAAAACCTCAAAAGAACCATCGTTAAATTGTGTTCCACCTAATTCTGTTGTTTCCTTGTCGTATGCCAGGCCCAACATGAATTGATCAGAGATTTGGAAACCTGCCATAGCACTTAAAGCAGCGTCCCACCGATAGGCTGCACCAAAAGTGAATTTTTCATTGAACATAAAGTTAGCCGAAAAATCTACCTGTAAAGGTGCCCCTCCAACTACTTTTGTCAGTAACGCAGGCTTGAATTTCAGATTGCCGTTCAAATCGAACACATAGCCCGTAATAAAATAGAAATTAATTCGCTCTTGAGATAAAAACTGTACGGAATTTGCGTCCCTTTGAGAATTATCAAAGTATTCTGTTTGCAAGAGATTAGGAGCGGAGAGTCCCGCATAAAAATTACTTGAATGATAATAGAGCCCAAGACCTACGTTTGGAGAAAATCTATTTTCAATATTATCGGAATTAACTGGTTCTGAATCAAAATTCCTGAGTTTATTAAAATCAAGATTCAAAAGGTTACCTCCGGCCTTTAATCCAAAGGATAGTTTGCCTTCCGCAGAAACATCAATGGTATAGGAGATCACACCATCAAAATAAGTCTCCTGCACCGTACCGTCACCAATTTCATCATTTACGATAGAAATACCGTAACCAAGTTTGCTATTCCTTATGGGTGAATGTAAGTTAAGTGTCTGCGAAGTCGGTGCACCGTCCAACCCAACCCATTGTGCCCTATATAAGGCGGCTATGCTCAATTGCCCACGAGATCCTGCATACGCCGGATTTACGCTCATCGTATTGAACATATACTGGGTGTATTGGGCATCTTGTTGGGCGCTTACCGTTACAAAACCTACAAATAATAAAATTAATAGAGCTGAAAATTTATTCCTGATATTCATATAGTTATGCTATTATCTGCTGATGTAAAGATACTCACTATCCACAATATTTTCTCCATCCAAGGTAGTGTAGTCAAAAATGTAGAAATATACCCCCGAAGGCAAATATTCCTCTACACTCAGCGTGGATCTGCCTCTTGACCGACCATCAAAAACATTGTTTTGATTGTTGTAATTCTCACCTTCGTACACCGCAACACCCCATCTATTGAAAATTCTTAATGAACTACTTCTAATGTTCTCAACTCCACGAATAAAAAGGAAATCATTCCTTCCATCCAAATTAGGCGTAACCAACTGGTTCACTTCTATTTGAAAAACTTCGGGAGCATTAACCGTGATGGTTACCGTGCCCGTATCACAATTTCCCATAGCGTCGCAAACCGTGTACTCGAAGGTATCCGTACCGATAAACCCATCATTAGGTGTATAGGTAACCGTATCATCACTAATATCATCCGGCGTTCCGCTATCGTTAACCGCTACGGTTCCGTTGGATGCATCCGTGAGCGTCAAGGTACCATCGCTCGGGATATTAATATCATTTTCTAAGATAGCTATATTAACAGGAATGTTCTCGTCCGTAGAAGCAACATCGTCTACCACATCCAGCATAGGTGGTGTACCCACAGTTATGGTAACCGTGGCCGTATCGCAGTTGTCCATCGCATCGCAGACCGTATATTCAAAGGTATCCGTACCGTTGAAACCGTCGTTCGGTGTATACGTGACGGTATCGTCGCTGATATCATCCGGGGTGCCGCCATCGTTAACCGCTACGGTTCCGTTGGATGCATCCGTGAGCGTCAAGGTACCATCGCTCGGGATATTAATATCATTTTCTAAGATAGCTATATTAACAGG
>CAJQMW010000093.1 GCA_905479535.1 uncultured Maribacter sp.
TTACGGCCACAGCATCAAGGTCATTTATATTCTTATCGGCTTCCTCTAGGCAATCCTTAATGAAAACATGTAATTGTTCGGAGTGCGAATAGCTGGGCGTATCGTTTTCCTTCAAAGCTAAAACCTCCCCATTTCTAGCCAAACTCACGGAACAGTTGGTCGTAGCCGTTTCTAAATTCAAAATCAAACCCATAAACCAAAGGTATTGAATAGTGTCAAAATGAAAAAGCCAGCAATTTTAAATTTGCAGGCTTTCAAAATAATTGAGTTAGCTTAGTTTAAAACGATAGGAAGCCCAAAGTAGAACTCCAATACCTTTAAGCTAAAAATATAATCATATTTGGTTCGCACAACATCGGCTTCGGAATTATCCAAACGTGCTTGCGCCTGACTAAAATCGAAGGCGTTCAGCAAGCCAACTTCGTACCGTTCTTTTGAATAATCATAGGCCAATCGTCTGGCCGCCAAGGTTTTTTGAGCAGCCTCATAGGCTTTTGCCAAATTCACGACGTTGACATAGGCCTGATTAATTTCCGTTTCTAATTCCAATTTATTCTGTTCGAGCTGTAACTGTGCCTGTTGCACGCCAATTTGTGATCGCTTGATATTATTCCTGTTCGCAAAACGATTGAAAATGGGGACGTTTAATTGTACGCCATAGGATACACCATCGTTCAACCATAATTGATCTACAAAGCTTTCCCTTTCCAACATACCCGTTATATTATTAAACCGTTCTTGGTCCGAATACCTAGTGTTGTAATTAAAGAAAGCACCAAGCGTAGGTAGTAGTGCTCCTTTGGAAATTTTTAAATCTTGCTCGGCAAGTGCCACATTACTCTCCGCTAATTTGATGTCATTTCGAAATGCTAGGGCCGCGGCGAAAATCTCTTTTGGGGTTCGGTTCGTTACTTCCGAAGGGGGTACCTCCAAATCGACGTCTGCAACATCAAAATTCTCGTAGTCGGTAATTTGAAGCAACTGTGCCAAATTAATCCGTGAAATCAATACAAGATTTTCCGTATTTACGATTTGTTGTTCTTGTCCAGCGGCAGTCGCTTGGATGTCCAATAAATCCCCTTGCGGTAAGACACCCGCCTCCACCAACTCTGCCGTTCTTTTCAGGCCCTGTACCGTTTCGGCATATTGGGCTTTTGCGGTTTCAAGGGTTTCCTTATTTGAAATAATACTCAAATAGGTATTTGCTACGTTCAACCGGATATCATCCTTTAAGTCGTCCAGACGATATTGCACGGCCAATGCGTTCATTTTCGCACGTCTAAGACGATTGATGTTCCGCATACCATTGAATATGTTAATGGTAGAAGTGAGGTTGCCATTTCCCGTCAGTATCGTTGTTGTTACCGGTTCCTGTGTTGTAGGATCAAAAGAAAGACCTGTGCTTGCCTGTGTACTAATCTGTCCGTTCGCGTCGGGTAAAAAATTACCAAAAGCATCCGATTCATCGATTTTAGCATTCTCTAAGTCTAACTCGAACTGGGCAATGGAGATATTGTTCTCTTCGGCGTATGCGATACATTCCTCGAGTGTCCATTTTTTTTCTTGGGCCAATAGCGACCCTATGGAAAATACCAGCAAAAGTGCTGTCAGTTTAAATTTCATGTGTTGATTTTTTGATTATTGATTTGATTGATGTTATTCTTCTTCTGTTTCCCCTTCTTCCTCTTCCTCGTCTCCTTGTTTTATAGGCTCCGTCTTGTTCCATTGCTTAACGAGGTCATCTTCTGTAAGACCAGAAATAATCTCCACATTGACCCCATCGGATATGCCTATTTCTACATCTCTACGTTCAAATTTCTGTTCCTCGGGAGAGCCTACGGCAATCTCTACGTAGGGCTTGTCCGTTTTCTTATCAAATTGTAGTAAAGCCTCCGATATTACGAGTACACTATCCTTCTTTTCCAGTACCATGGAGGCATTTGCGCTATAACCGGCCCTAATGAAAATACTGTCGTTAATCTCCACATCTCCTTCTATCTTAAATTGGACCGCCCCTGTTTCCTCTATGCCCTTGGGCGCAATGAAACGTAACCGGGCATTCAATTCCTTGTCTTCAACAGCACCTAAGCTTATTTTCAACGGAGTACCTACGGTCAGTTTCCCGACTTCTCCTTCATCCACTTTGCCTTCAAAAATCATTTTACCAAGATCGGCAATCGTAGCTATGGTCGTACCGTCGTTAAAGTTGTTACTCTGTATGACCTGGTCTCCCTCCTCTACCGGTATTTCAAGAATAGTACCCTCAACGGTGGCGCGGATGTTCGTATTTGCCGACGAAGAGCCGCCCGCTGAACCTACCCTGATAATCTGATAGTCCGCTCGTGCGTTCTTCAATTCTTGCTCCGCCTGATCGTACTGTAACTGTAGGTTGTTAAAATCCTGACTTGAAATGACCCCTTTGTCAAAAAGCGATTTGTTCCTATCGTATTCTATTTTGGTATTACCTAAAGCAATTTGTGCGTTGGTTACCCTTCCCTGTGCTTGGTTCAAGGATTGCTCATTGGGCACCACTTTTATAACGGCAATCAGGTCTCCAGCCTTCACCTCTGCCCCTTCTTCCAAATAAATTTTATCTATAATCCCAGAAATTTGTGGCTTTATCTCAATTTCGTCCTCGGGAACTACTTTACCGGTAGCAACAGTTTTCTTCTCGATATTTGAGATGAAAGGCTTATGGGTTTCATAAGTTATGGATGACTTACTGTTAGATTTTATAAAAAATACAGCGGCCCATAATGCTCCAAGTATTAAAAGCCCTATTAAAATGTATTTAACAATTTTATTCATTTCTAGTGTATTTGGTATTAGTTATATATTGATTTGTTTGTTATTCTTCCCGTAAGGCGTCTATTGGCCTAATACTGACCGCGCGTTGTGCCGGGATTAGCCCAATTAAGGTTCCTAAAATCACCATAATGGCCAAGGCCCCTAAGACATAAGGTATGGGTACAGTAGGATTGGTGTAGGGAAAATCAATATCCTTGGTCATATTGTTGATGATAGACAAAACACCTGCACCTAAAATAATCCCAATGATGCCTGCCAACACCGTTAGAAAAACTGACTCTAATATAATTTGGTTACGGACCTCACTTGGGGTCGCCCCTAAGGCCCTTCTTACACCCAACTCCTTTGTCCGCTCCTTTACGGATATCAAGAGAATATTACCTATGCCAATAACTCCTGCTAAAATTGTAGCTATTCCTACAATTAGCGATAAAAAAGTAAGCCCTTTGGCAAACCCAGATACTTTTTTGAATACTTCTCCGAGATTAAACCCTCCAAAAGCTCTTTCATCTTCAGGATCTACGCGATGTATTGTTTTGAGCAACGTTCTCACATCGGTTTCAACCTGTACTACGTCCACATCGTCATAGGCAGCAATACATAAATAGCCCACGTCATCCCCTGTATTATATAATTTACGAAAGGTCGAAAACGGTATAAAAATCGCCGTATCGTTGTCAAAGCTTACTCCCTGGGCCAGCTTATGAACGCCGATTACCTGAAAGTATACACTACCAATTCGAATGTATTGTCCAATAGGATCTTCGTCCTTCTCAAAAAGCTCTTGTAAATTTCGTTCTCCAATAACGCAAACCTTACGAGCTTGTTCTATGTCCTCATCATTAATAAACCTTCCTCCATCAAAGATTTTTTTAGTGGCTATTTTGGTATATACTGGATAATCCCCGTTCACCGGATACGTTCCAGATTTTTGTCCCCTTACTGTATATACCGGATCAGTTCCAAAGCCACCCATATCAATCCGAGGAGCTATATATTGAATTTCAGGAATTCTATTCTGTAGTTTTGTGACGTCACCAAGTTTTAATTGTATCTCCCTGCCTGTTTTGTAACCATCATATGGTTTACTGGTGCTTTGCCCCCAAACGAACATACTGTTCATGGATACCGTTTTAAAAACTTTGTCAAAACCATTGTCCATTCCCTGTGCGGCACCGGAAAGCGCTATATATACAAAGATGCCCCACAAAACCCCGATCATCGTAATGATGGTCCGTGTTTTGTTCTTGCTTATAGAACCAAAAATCTCCTGCCATGTATTTCTATCGAAAATAAACTTCATATTATTCGTCTCTTAATGCTACAATAGGTTTAATTCTTGCAGCTCTCCTGGCAGGAATATAACCTGCAATAGCCCCAAAAACAATAAGGATTACTGTGGCGAACACCGCAAGACCCAGATTTATGTAGGGATCCGTAATGAAGAAATCCTCTAGTTTTTTACCCAAAGAACCTATGATCGCTATTCCAACGATCATCCCAAAAATCCCTGAAATTGTAGTAATGAAAACCGATTCTAAAAGTATAGAACCAATCACCGACTTTGGCGTTGCACCTAGAGCTTTGCGTATCCCTAATTCTTTTGTGCGTTCCTTTACCACAAAAACCATGATATTGCTGATACCGATTATTCCTGCAAGGATGGTCCCAAAGGCGATGAATCCTCCAATATAGGCCAGTACTCCGGCAAATTGTTGATTCTGTTTTAATTGATCTGCTACGTTTCTAATGTATATCCCATTTTGGTCGTCTGGGCTAATGAATTTTTTCTCCCTTAGAAAACGGTCCAAACTTTTATCATAGGCCATGGCTCCCGCATACCCTATTTCCGGATTGAAACCAACTACTATTTGATCTACGCGATCTGTATTCTTTTCTATAAGCTGTCTTGTCGTGTAAGGAATGTATATGCGCCTTTCCTCATCATCACCAGCTTCATCCTGGAAAACCCCTATGACCTTGAAAACGCTGCCCGTAATATCAATATAGGCACCGATAGCATCCTCTTGACCGAATAGATCGCGTTCCACTAACCTACCGATTACTGCGTATTTCGTTCTATTTTTGATATCCTCTTTGTTCAGATAACGACCCTTCATCATTATCGTTTTCTCCGCAAACTGATACGACTCACTTACCGCCCTAGTGGTATAATTGTTGGATTCGTTCTTATATTTAACCAAACCACTCCTATCTATCCTTGGGGAAACGTAGTCCGTTAATAGAGTGAAATTTTTCTCAATATCCTCTAAATCGCTATTGTCGAATTCAATTTGACGACCTGACTTATATCCCTTGTACGGCATTGAAGTCCTCCCCGCAAACAAAAAGAAGGTGTTGCTGGAGTCATCACTGAAAAATTTATTGAACGTATTTTGAAGACCATTGGTAAGACCTACTAACGATACGAATATGAGAATACCCAACGCCACGGTAAATCCCGATAAGAACGTACGTAATTTGTTCTTTTGAATCGTCTCAAAAATCTCTTTCCAATTGTCTCTACTAAACATACTGGGATGCCCTTACCTGTTTTACTTTTTTATCCTCAATGATTATCCCATCCTTTAAGTGTACGATACGCTTGCACATATTTGCAATGTCCAGTTCGTGGGTAACGATTAATATCGTATTTCCCAAATCATTAATTTTCTGTATGAGGTCCATAACTTCATAGGAAGTCGTACTATCCAATGCTCCCGTAGGTTCATCCGCCAGCAGTACCTTTGGTTCAGCGGCCATGGCCCTGGCAATGGCAACCCTTTGCTTCTGACCACCGGAAAGCTCATTGGGTAAATGCTCCGCCCATTCTTTTAGCCCTACCTGTTCTAAATATTTCAGGGCTTTTTCTTGACGCTCTTTTCTGGGAACTCTCTGATAATATAAGGGTAGTGCTACATTTTCCATTGCACTTTTGTAGTTGATCAAATTAAAAGATTGAAAAACGAAGCCCAAAAACTTGTTGCGGTAATTGGCCGCCTTTGTCTCGTTCAAATTTTTGATGGGCACACCATCGAGCGTATACGAACCTTCATCAAGTTCATCCAACATTCCCAAAATGTTCAATAAGGTAGATTTTCCAGAACCCGAAGAGCCCATTATAGCCACTAGTTCACCTTCTCCTACCGTAAAGTTTATTCCCTTTAAAACGTGCAGTGAGTTACTGCCCATCTTGTATGATTTATGAAGATCTTTAATTTCTATCATGTTGGTTTTTATTGATTCATAAGCTTTCTAACACATATCCCGACAATAGGACAGTAAAATGGTAAAATTGTTACAAGGTTTGCTTATATTTTTCGTGTTATGGACTGTTCTGAAATGTGTGATTAGAATTTTTACAGGTCATTTTTGATGCTATTTTAGGCAAAATTTTCTTGCATAGCGATAGCTACGGAATAAAATTTTAACGAAGAATGGCGCAAAAAGAAGCATAAAAAAATGATTGACATATTTCAAAACAGTCTCTAAATTAATTCTGTGCGAATTCATCCGGTTTTATCTCGTTCCAGACCTTTATTTTATCACCTTTTGAAATCCCTGACTTGACCTCCACATGGATACCATCACTTATGCCCAATTCAATATCCCTTCGTTCAAATTGCTGATTGCCGGTTTCGACCTCTACAAATGGCTTTTTCGTTTTCCCATCGAATTGTACCAAAGCCTCCTTAAGTGCTAGAACACTATCCGCACGCGCTAAGATAATGGATGCATTAGCACTTAGACCTGCACGAATAAAAATAGAATCTTGTTTTTTCAGCGTTCCCTTAATCTCGAATTGAATAGATCCATTTTCGGCATTCCCTTTTGGAGCAATATAGTCCAAGACTGCATCAAAGACGGAGTTTTCAATAGCTCCAACGGTAATCTCCAATGGAAGGTTTTCTTTTATTTTACCCACCTCAGACTCATCTACCTTCCCTTCAAAAATCATTTTTTCTACATCGGCAATTGCGGCTATCGTAGTTCCTTCATTAAAGGTGTTGCTTTCAATGACCTGATTGCCCACTTCAACCGGAACCTCCAAAATCATACCGCTTACCGTAGCCCTAATCTGGGTGTTGGCCGCATTCCCATACCCTTTAGTGGTACCCGTTTTTACAATATCATATCTCTTATTAGCAGCTCCATAGGTCTGTTTTGCCTGATCGTAAGCCACCTGGGCACGTTCCAAATCTACTTGAGAAATGACACCTTTTCCGAAAAGATTCTTTTGGCGTTCCAGATTTCTTAATTGGTCGTCAAGTCCAATTTTTGCCTCATCAATACTGTTTCTGGCATCGTTCAAGGCGTTTAAATTGGGTACAACTTTGATACGACAAATTAAATCCCCAGATTTTACGTAATCGCCACCTTCCACAAAAATTTCCTCAATGACCCCGGAAATATTGGGTTTTATCAATACTTCCTCCAACGGCAAGATACTACCTGTAGCCACCGTCTTTTTTACAATGGTCTCTGTTGTTGGTGTTTCGGTTTCATAAACTACCGGGTCTTCTGCATTTTTCTGGTACAAATAGTACATTGCCCCACCGAAGGCGACCACGATGAACAGCAAAATAAAAATCGTTACTTTTTTCTTCATTTCTTAGTTGGATTGATTGATGTTTTCTTCTCTTTTCTATTCTTATTCTGTCCTGAGCGCCTCTATTGGCCGGATCTTTATAGCACTATTAGCCGGAATAAAACCGGCAAATAATCCGGATACTATCAAAATTATCAAAGCAACGGTAACGACCCCAAGATTAACACTGGGATTAACGAACATCATTACTGGACCGCTCATATCCAATACGTAATTTATACCATAAATCACCAATGCTCCGAACGCAATTCCGCTCATACCGGATATAATGGTCAAAAAAATAGATTCCATTAATATCTGTTGTTTAATTGACCAGGGGCCTTCTCCCAGAGCACGCCTAATTCCAATTTCCTTTGTTCGTTCCTTTACAACAATCAGCATAATATTACTGACTCCGATAATACCGGAAAGTAGAACACAAATACCCACGAAGTAGGCAATCAACTTCAAAGCACCGAATAGACTAACCACTCTTTGAAACTGCTCATTCAAATCAAAATGACCTATGGCCCTTGTATCGTCTGGATGTATCCTATGGTTTTCCCTTACTATATTGAATATTTGCTCCTTTATATTGGTGATGGGCACATCATCTACCGCAGTAATTGCCATCCAACCCACATTATCTCCCCTATTAAAGGCCTGAGAAAAAGAAGTGAACGGAATATATATTTCCTTCTGAGCATTTTCACTATCACCGTCAACATTCTTTTTCTTATAGGTGCCCACTACCATAAAATTCACGTCGTTAATTTTAATGTAGGTACCTAGACATTCCTCCCCTTGATCATATAAACTCGACTTGACGTCAACACCGATAATAGCCACTTTACGTTTTTCGTTTATGTCCCCATAATTTAAGAAACGACCAGAGGTAATGTCCATGGGTTCCTGTTTTATGATTTCAGGGTAATCCCCGTATACACTAAAAGCTCCAGTTTTTAAGCCTCTGACGACATTATTGATTCCTCGAAAATTACCGAGTTGGTTTCTGGGGGAAATGTATCGGAGTCCATCAACATTTTCTCGTATATCGGCCACATCTCCAGTCTTGTAACTAAACTCTCTATCCTTTGGTAATCCTTTATAAGCCTTGGAAGCCGTTCTCGTCCACATGAACATAGTATTGGTGGCAATATCCCCAAAATCAGCTCTAATTCCATTCTCCAATCCCTTTCCGGCAGCCAATAATATAAT
>CAJQMW010000094.1 GCA_905479535.1 uncultured Maribacter sp.
GGCCCCGAAGTTTCGGGAGTCAGACGCTTTAGTTGAAAATTAGAATTACCGTATCAAGCTCGAGTGGCGGAACTGGTAGACGCGCTGGATTCAAAATCCAGTTCCTTTGGAGTGTGGGTTCGATTCCCACCTCGAGTACTTAAAGGGGAAAGCCGGGATTTGTATCTCGGCTTTTTTATTTTAGGCACAACATAGGTACAACAAAAGAAATTTTTAAGTACTAGCTGCCATAAAAAGAACTGTACCAACTAACGAATTTTGAAAGTCCTTTTTTTAGATTTGTTTTAGGCTTGTATCCGGTTGCTTTATTCAATTTGCCGGTGTCCGCAAAGGTTACCTTAACGTCGCCATCCTGCATGGGCATGAAATTTTTAGAAACTTCTTTTCCCATTTCTTTTTCCAAACCTTGAATGAAATCCATCAAGTTTATAGGTTTTGAATTGCCTATATTGTAGATGTTGGCGTTTAAACTCGATTTCGGTACGGGATTATAAGTGAGTTGTAAAATTCCTTCGACGGTATCGTCGATATAGGTGAAATCTCTCTGCATGCGTCCGTCGTTGAACACATTTATCGGATTGCCCTTATTTATGGCATCTGCAAAAAGCATTGGGGCCATATCCGGTCTGCCCCATGGGCCGTAAACGGTAAAAAAACGAAGCCCCGTACTACGTATTCCATATATGTGACTATACGCATGAGCCATTAATTCATTACTCTTTTTTGTCGCTGCATATAGGCTAACGGGCATATCTGCCTTCTCAGTTTCCGAAAATGGAATTTTACTGCTATCTCCATATACGGAGGAGCTAGAAGCATAGATCAGATGTTTAATTTTGACCAAACGGCAACATTCTAAAATGTTCAGAAAGCCGACTACATTGGATTGGATGTATGCGCGTGGATTTTCTATGGAATGACGAACGCCCGCTTGCGCCGCTAAATTTATAACGCACTCGAATTCCTCCGCTAAGAATAATTTTTCTAGCGGGATTAAATCGATTATATCCAGTCTTAGGAATCGGTAATTACTATGTTTTGAACTGTAGATATAATTTAGGGTGTCCTTTGAAAACGCTATTCGCGTTTCTCCGTTTTTTGGGGAGACACCTGCTTCTGCCAAGCGCGCATATTTTAAACCTACATCGTAATAACCGTTGATATTATCAATGCCCACTACCTCTTCTCCTCTTTTCATCAAAGCTTCCACTAGATGAAATCCTATAAATCCGGCTGCGCCCGTTACCAGTACTTTCATTTTTATCTAGTTTTAGAAACTATTCAAGAGTTCGTTCATTCTTCTTTTTTATGCACTATTAAAATCCAATTCCTAATTATTAGTTTCAAAACATACTTTATTTTTTGAAACCTATCACCTAATTGACATAATTTTGATTCAAATTTACCAATATCTTTTATAAACCATTTTATTCCATTGATTTCAATTTCAAAAGAATAATCATGCAAAAAATGTGCGTACCGAATAAAAGAATCATGGTTTTCAAAGTATACTCTATAAATTTCTCCTTTTTTTTTCAAAGACGTTCATTGTTAGCTTAATACTATTTATTCTACATTCCAGAAAAAAGTGCACAAAATGTTTATAAAAATTTATGATTTAGAAAATTAAAGTGTTGTATGTTTTAACTTTCTTGTTAAATTTATCCTGTACCATACTACCAAAAATGACCGAGAATATAAAGGGAATGTTCAAACAAATGAACGATTTCACCAGAGAAGACGCTTTGCGCTGTCTTATGTTAGAGTTTGATATAAAAAGCCCAAAATTAATTAAGAACAATTGGATCATTGGAGGCAGGATACCGGAGGCCAACCAGGCACGAACGGTAGAAATATTTCAGAACCTTTTAAGGCAACAGGAAGAAAGAATACGAAATATTAAAGTCTTTACCTCTTAACACTGATCATTACAGCCTCACAACTTTCCAAATCGGAATTAAGGATAATGTTTTCTGATTTTGATCCATCAGTGATCTCAACGGAAACGGTATTCGGGGGGGAGTCTCCAAGATTATGCGCATAAAGGAATAAATCGTTGGACTTGTTCGGATTCAATTTTATTTGGAATTCTTTCTTCCAATAAGTCAGATAATATTTAGAGACCACGGCACTGCCGTTTAAATAAATAGATACGATATCCCCATCTTGTCTGCCATGATCCCATATTTTGACCAAAATATCTTCGCTGTCGAATTCTAATTCTTTTGTATAAGATATTTTTCTGCCTTCAAATTCCTTGATGTCCGTATTGTTGGATACTATTGTTTGTGACTTACCTATCTTTTTAACTTCTTTTATTTTCTTTCGAGATTTATTCCTTTTATCCTTTTTACTTGATGTAGATGTGCTGGCAAGTAGCCGTTCTTTTTTACGCTCGTCTGAGGCTTTGTTTACAATGGAGAAAAATGGGGTTATAAATTTCGCAACTTGGTACTTGTTGTCCGGGAACAACTCTATCCCCACCACTTGATACTGATTTCCAGAACCTATATTTTTTGCTAGTTCAATATTTTCGGCTTTTCCATTATTTTCAAATGAGCCAAGTTCTTGGACCACCATCTCATTACGCACCAAAAAAAAGCGTATGGATTTTTCGGGACCAATGTTATCCGTATTCCACTCTAAATGAACTGACTCAGGGATGGCCCATTGCGTAGTTTGCTCAGGATAGGCAATAGTAATGGCAGACTTTTTCCCTTGTGAATAACACAGGGTTAAGCCAAAAAAGGAAAAAAGGACAGGTATTAAATGACGTCTTAAAAACATATACGTAGATAAAGATAAATCCCACTGAGCAACTATCCTAATGGCTAAATTCTTTCGCTACTAATTGCTTAGTATATCACTAACGTATTTTGCCTGTAAATGTTGGGGACTTGTACATTTTTTTAGTTTTAGGAAAGCGGCGTTTTTAAATTATGAAACATTTTACCCAAGTTATTGGTGTTCTGCTCCTTGTATGCTGTTTATGCTCTTGTAGGGAAGATTCTGATCCAGCAATGAAAACTGACAATAATTTTTTTAAAAGATTCATTGCCAACCTACAAGAAATATAGCTCAAAAGACAGGGATTTGATTATTTCCAGAAAAAAAGGCGTGGAAAAGGGTTTTGATAGAGAGTTTGCAAATAAGTTCAATATTCATAGAACCAGAGTGGGGCTTTCCTAATACTGGGATAGATATTTTCGAGAATATGGCAAATCAGGGGATTTATGTCATAGATAGGGTTATTCAAGAAGAGATGGGAGGTGGTATCTACCTGTAAAAGGATATTTGGTATGTTCCTCAAAAGCCATTGAACATAGTTCCGGGAAGTTAGCTCTTCATTATATAGATAAAACCCGACTATATAATTGTTCGCTTCATCAGAAAGATGGGCATAAAATTGCCTATTTCACCTATTATTTACCCCATTTCATCCATTTTTTCGATTAAAACTTCTACTTAGTACGGCTTTTGCGGTCTAAGACATATGTATAACCATTAAATGATGAGATTATGAAAACAGCACTACTTATTAGAGAGATTTATTTGGAAGGTTTTAGAAACCTGGGGAATTATATTCTAAGGAACTATTTAAAAGTTTTTGCCTGGTTCAGTTTTGCATTGATTGCCGTAGGGCTATATGCTTTACTCTTTAGGATGTATACCGGTTTTGCTTTTGACTAGCATATTTACCATAAATAGATATTGGAAATAGTCCAAATATTAGGAAATAATCCATAAATTAGCTATCCCGATTTTTTTAAGAGGATAGCAATGCAAAAGACCGTACTCCATCTTGACCTCGATACTTTTTTCGTATCCGTAGAACGTCGATTAGATAATCGCTTAGAGAACAAACCCATACTCGTTGGTGGACTCAGTGATCGTGGTGTAGTCGCGGCCTGTAGCTATGAGACCCGTGGTTTTGGGGTTCATTCCGGTATGCCCATGAAAATGGCAAAGGAATTGTGCCCCGAAGCGGTGCAGATTAGGGGCAATGCAGGTACTTACAGTAAACATTCCGATGAGGTGACCGAAATCATCAAAGAAAAGGTTCCCTTGTTCGAGAAATCGAGCATCGATGAATTCTATGCCGATTTAACGGGGATGGACCGCTTTTTTGGTTCTTATAAATATGCCTCCGAAATACGGCAGAAAATTATCAATGAAACGGGGCTTCCTATTTCCTTTGGCCTTTCTATAAACAAAGTGGTCTCGAAAGTTGCCACGGGTCAGGCTAAGCCGAACAACCAATTAAAAATAGATTACGGACTTGAAAAGACCTTTTTGGCTCCGCTCTCCATCAAAAAAATACCCATGGTAGGCGACAAGACCTACCAAATCCTTCGGAATTTGGGTCTTAGGCAAGTACGTACCGTTCAAGAAATGCCTATGGACGTTATGCAACGTGTACTGGGCAAAAACGGGGCTGTAATCTGGAGACGTGCCAACGGGATCGATCATACGCCCGTGATTCCGTTTTGTGAGCGAAAATCTATTTCTACCGAACGTACTTTTGATAAGGATACCATTGATGTGGTAAAGCTACGCGGTATTTTAATTGCCATGACCGAGAACTTAGCCTATCAATTACGACGGGGCGAAAAATTAACGGCCTGTATCACCGTAAAAATCAGGTATTCAGATTTTAACACCTATTCCAAGCAATTACGTATTCCCTATACCAGTGCCGATCATATTTTGATTCCGAAAATCTTAGAACTGTTCAGAATATTGTACAACCGCAGACTATTGGTTCGGTTGATTGGTATTCGGTTCGGTCATTTAGTGAGTGGTAATTATCAGATTAATCTGTTCGAGGACACCGAAGAAGCTTTGAACCTTTATCAGGCCATGGACCATATTAGAAACCGTTATGGGGATAAAAGCGTTGTGCGTGCCTCTGCCATGGGCAAGAATACGATAGGTAGAATGCACAATCCGTTCAACGGTCAGCCACCCATAGTGTTGGCGCGCCGAAAACAGTAAAAAGAAACTAGACCGCTATGCTGTTAGAATCAGAGCTAAGACTAAAGATTCAAAGTTCAAGGTTGAGGGTTCAATGTTGTTTTTTGATTTAAGTTGCCGAGCACCGAGCACCGAGCATTTTGAATTTGAACTTGATTCTTGAACTTGTATTTAAACTGCCATACATATTACAGTCTCCGCTTCGGAACCTTTTCCGAAGAAGAACTTTTGCAGTTGGCCCAAAAGAACCATATAACGCAATTGGTGCTGACCGATATCAATAATACATCGGCAGGACTCAACTTTGTAAGATTGGCCCCCGAATATAATATAAAGCCCCTTTTGGGTATCGATTTCCGAAATGGTGTAGATCAATGTTACATAGGTATCGCGAAGAACAATGATGGCTATTTGGAGTTGAACAATTTCCTTTCGGAACATCTTCATACAGAAAAAGAATTCCCCTTGATCGCTCCACATTTTACAAACGCCTACATAATCTATCCCTTTGAGAAGGTTTTAGAGAACGGTCAGTATAGGTTTGCAGCGCATGAATTCATTGGAATATCCATTGCCAATCTTCGAAAATTACCTTTTTCAAAATTATTGAAATTGAAGGACAAACTGGTCGTACAACAACCGGTCACCTTTAGAAATAAAACGGATTTTAATGCCCACCGGTTACTGCGCGCCATTGACAATAACATACTATTGAGCAAGTTGGAAAGGATCGAAGAAGCCAGTGAAGACGAAAAAATGATTCCTATAGAGAACTTGGTCGCTGCTTTTTCCGAATACCCTTTTATTTTGGAAAACACGGAACGATTGCTGAACTCCTGTTCCATTCATTTTGACTTTTCAAAAAACCGGGAACCACAGAACCTAAAAACATATTTAGGTAGTAGGGAAGAAGATGAGGCGCTACTAGAAAAATTATGCCAGGAGGGATTACCCTATCGGTATCCGGGAGGGGGCAAGCACATAGAAGAAAGGCTATATAAAGAATTGGAACTGATAAAGAAAAGAGGGTTCGTTTCTTATTTTTTGATTAATTGGGATATCGTTTCCGAGGCTAGCAGGAGAGGTTTTTTTTACGTAGGCAGGGGTAGTGGGGCCAATAGTATCGTAGCTTATTTACTTCGTATTACCGATGTGGATCCCATAGATTTAGACCTCTACTTTGAGCGCTTTATGAATTTGTACCGCGCCAATCCGCCGGATTTTGATATTGATTTTTCACATCGGGACAGACCCGAAATGACCGAGTATATTTTTGAACGTTTTCAACATGTGGCCCTTTTGGGTAGCTATGTAACGTTTAAGGACCGAGGTGTGATTCGTGAATTGGGAAAGGTATTCGGGCTTCCAAAAAGTGAAATCGATTTACTTTCTGAGGGAAGGTACGATAGGTTGGCATTGGATGGTATTTCTAAATTGGTAATAAAATATGGTAGGCTGATTAGAGGAATGCCCAATTATTTGAGTATACATGCCGGAGGTATTTTAATCTGCGACAAACCTTTGCATTGGTTTTCTGCCACGAACCTACCTCCCAAAGGTTTTGCTACTACACATTACGATATGGTCATTGCAGAAGATGTTGGACTTTATAAGTTTGATATTCTAGGGCAAAGGGGACTGTCTAAAATTAAGGAATCGCTGGAGGTCATCGCATACAACCGAACCGATGAATCGGATAGTTTTGATATCCATGATATTAAAAAATTCATTAAAGATCCGGTAATCAATAACCTTGTTAAAACGGCGCAGTGCATGGGTTGTTTTTATGTAGAATCCCCTGCTATGCGGATGCTGCTAAAAAAACTGGAAGTCGATAATTACCTGGGTCTGGTAGCGGCAAGTTCCATCATCCGTCCTGGAGTCGCAAAAAGTGGGATGATGCGGGAGTACATTCTTCGTCATCGGAATCCCGGCAGAACCGAAGAAAAGGCTCATCCTGTGATGCTAAAAATTATGCCGGAGACTTATGGTGTTATGGTATATCAAGAGGATGTCATCAAGGTAGCCAATATTTTTGCAGGTCTTGATTTGGGTGAGGCCGATGTATTACGTCGAGGGATGAGTGGAAAATTTCGTTCGCGCGAGGAATTTCAAAAGGTAAAAGAAAAGTTTATCTGTAATTGCCGTAAAAGGGGAGAGGACGATAAAATTATATTCGAAGTCTGGGAACAAATTGCAAGTTTTGCAGGTTATGCTTTTGCAAAGGGCCATTCGGCCAGTTATGCCGTGGAGAGTTATCAGACTCTTTTTTTACGTGCCTATTATCCGTTGGAGTATATGGTGGCCGTGCTCAATAATGGTGGGGGATTCTATAGCTCCGAATTTTATGTGCACGAAGCCCGAATGTTGGGTGCAACCATCCAGTCCCCCTGTATCAATAAAAGTTTGAATAAAAATGTAATCTATGGAACGACTATTTTTCTTGGATTTGGATACCTGCGCGAGCTGGAAAACCGTGTAGCGGAACGCATTTTAAAAGAACGGTCACAGCACGGGAATTACATGTCCTTAGAAAACTTTT